>JACCVL010000245.1 GCA_013698185.1 Nocardioidaceae bacterium | reverse complement strand
GCCATGCGCTCAGAGCTGCTCGGCGAAGTTGGCTTCGAGACTGGAGAAGATCCGCTGGGCGACCCAGACCAACGCCAGGCAGCACGCCAGCATCACCGTGCCGCGCAGCAGCAGGTGCTCGGGCATGAAGCCGGTCGTGTCCACCTCCGGACCGAGCGAGGGGATCCAGAACGCGCGCTGGTTGAGCAACGTCGCCACCGCGACCGGGTTGGCGAGGTAGACCTGCTCCAGCCAGCTGCCGCCGATCTTGTCCACGACGAAATCCCACGAGTAGATCTGCGGGACCGACCACATCACCACCATCGAGATGGTCTCGACGAAGTTCCCGATGTCGCGGAAAGCCACGTTGAGGGCGCTGAAGGCCAGCGCCACCGCGAGCGACGTGGTCAGCATGATGGCGATGCCGAGCAGCGCCGCGGCGAAGGCCGTCGGGTCGGGCGACCAGCCCAGCACGATGCAGGCGATCAGCAGCACGACGTACTGCGGACCCATGTGGTAGGCCGTCACCGCTGTCGACGCCACCGGGAACATCTCCCGCGGCACGTTCATCTTGCGCACCAGCGACTTGTTCTTGATCACCGACTTGGTGCCGGCGTTCAGCGTCTCGGTGAAGAAGCTGACCATGATCATCGCGGTGAAGATGTGCAGGGCGAACAACGGCACGTTGTCGCGCAGCCCGAGTAGGACACCGATGACCAGGAAGTACATAAGGAAGCGGATCAGCGGCTTGACGTACGACCAGCCGAGGCCCAGCAGGGACGCCTGGTAGCGGACCCGGAGCTCCTTTTGCACCAGCAGCTTGAGCAGGTAGCGCCGGCGCAGGACGCCGAACAGCCCGGTGGTGTCCCCCGGCGGCCGCAGTGGCCCGAGCGGGTGGTCCTCGACTCCTGTGCTCATCCGTCCACCCCGCCGCTCTCCAGCTCAGCGCCCTGGGTGAAGTGCGGCTTGAGGCGGTTGTCGTACATCGACAGCGCCGCACCAATGGCCATGTGCATGTCGAGGTACCTGTAGGTGCCGAGCCTGCCGCCGAACAGCACGTGTTTCTCGGTCTTGGCCCGGTCCCGGTACGCCAGCAGCCGCTTGCGGTCCTCGGCGGTGTTGACCGGGTAGTAGGGCTCGTCGTCGGCCCCGGCGAAGCGGGAGTACTCCCGCTGGATCACGGTCTTGTCGGTGGGGTAGCGGTGGGCGCGCTCGGGGTGGAAGTGCCGCGGCTCGATGATGCGGGTGAACGGGATCTCCTCGTCGGCGTAGTTCATCACCGAGGTGCCCTGGAAGTCGCCGACGCTTTCCACCGAGGTCTCCAGGTCGATCGTGCGCCACGACAGCCGGCCGAGCTCGTTGTCGAAGTACTGGTCGACCGGCCCGGTGTAGACCACCGGCACGTTGCCGACGTAGTCGTCACGGTGGTCGAAGAACTCGGTCTCGAGCCTGACCTCGATGTTGTCGTGGTCGGCCATCTGCTCCAGCCATGCGGTGTAGCCGCCGGTCGGCAGCCCCTCGTAGGTGTCGTTGAAGTAGCGGTTGTCGAAGTTGTAGCGGACCGGCAGCCGGCTGATGATCTCCGCCGGCAGCTCGGTGGGGTCGGTCTGCCACTGCTTGGCGGTGTAGCCACGGATGAACGCCTCGTACAGCGGGCGCCCGATCAGCGACACGGCCTTCTCCTCGAGGTTCGTGGCGTCGGCGCTGTCGATCTCACCCGCCTGGTCGGCCACCATCGCGCGCGCCTGCGTCGGGGTGAGCGCCTTGCCGAAGTACTCGCAGATCGTGGCCAGGTTGATCGGCATCGGGTAGATGCGGCCGCGGAAGTTGGTGAAGACCCGATGGCTGTAGCCGGTGAACGAGGTGAAGTTGTTGACGTAGTCCCAGACCCGCTGGTTGGAGGTGTGGAACAGGTGCGCGCCGTACTGGTGCACCTCGATGCCGGTCTCGGGGTCGGGTGCGGAGTAGGCGTTGCCGCCGACGTGGTGGCGACGGTCCAGCACCAGCACCTTGAGTCCAAGCTCGCGGGCACAACGCTCGGCGACGGTCAGGCCGAAGAGGCCGGAGCCGACGACGACGAGGTCGGTGTTCACGCACAGTCTCCTGAGGGTTCGGGGGTGTGGCGGGGCCGGGGTTGAGCCGGGGTTGAGCAGAGCCGGGGCAGAGCGGGGGCGGGAGAAGTTTACTGAGCGGGCGGCGCAGGGCCGGCACCGCCGCCGTCGGCGTTGCGGAACCCGCGCCGGGCGATCAGGCGCCGGTAGGCCGCCTTGCGCAGGCCGGTGGGCACCAGGCGGTAGCCGCCGCGGATGACGACGTTGCGCACGAACTGCACCCGGGTCGTGATCCCCAGCTCGAGGAAGCGCCGCTGCAGCGCCAGCTCGGAGCGCAGCAGCTCGCGGCCACCGCGCCGGGAGTAGGCACCCGCACCGACCCGGTAGAAGACCAGCGGCTCGGCGACGTTGGCCGGCTCGGCGCCGGTCGCGAGCATCCGGGCGAACAGCAGGTAGTCCTCCATCAGCGGCAGGTCCTGGTACCCCCCCGCACGTTGCACCGCCTCGCGGCGGTACACGACCGTCGGGTGGTTGAAGGGGTCCCTGAACCGGGCGGCCGAGCGGATCCACCCGGGGTCGGTGGGTGGGATGCGCACCTCGACCACGTCGTCGATGGTGTCGACGAACTCCATCAGCGCCGACCCGACGATGTCGGCCCCGGCCTCGATCAGCGGCAGCTGGACGGCGAAGCGCTGCGGCA
>JACCVL010000242.1 GCA_013698185.1 Nocardioidaceae bacterium | reverse complement strand
GGATGGACGGGGGTGGACTGTCATCGCGGTGGATCGCCGAACGCGCGAGTACGGCGTGGGGCAGCACCGCGTCCAAAGGGACGCGGCGGGCCTCGCCGATGTCGAGTTGAGCCACCGACTGACCGGCCAGTAGCCGCTGGCCGATGCCCCACCAAAGCACTCTGCCTGGTCGATCGAGGAGCTGTTCGCCACGGGCTGACGCCGACCGCCCCGCCTACGTTCCGAATCGGGTCTGGGCGCGTCTTGCGGCAAACTGGTGGTGTGTCGAGCCGGCAGGGGCAGGGAGCGGCCCGGCGTCGG
The DNA here is from genome assembly GCA_013698185.1 of Nocardioidaceae bacterium. Classification (GTDB taxonomy): domain Bacteria; phylum Actinomycetota; class Actinomycetes; order Propionibacteriales; family Nocardioidaceae; genus JACCVL01. The sequence continues at coordinate 4,295 of JACCVL010000242.1, read as the reverse complement.
GTGGACGTGGTCGTGGACCGTTTGCTGGACGCGATTGAGGAGCCGTGGCCGCTGCACCGGATGGCCCAAGTGGCGGGGTACGCGCCGCACCACTTCCACCGGTTGTTCTCGGCAACGATGGGTGAGACTCCGCACCGCTTCGTCTCAAGGGTGCGGGTGGAGCGGGCCGCGGCGTTGCTGCACGCCGATCCCGGACTGTCGCTGACTGAGGCGGCAGCGGCCGCCGGGTTCTCCAGCCCCTCCCAACTGTCGCGGGAGTTTCGGGCCCGGTTCGGCACAACGGCGAGCGGGTGGGACCGTGGCGGGCCGCTGCACGACCGGGCCGAGCACCGCGTCCTCGCCGACCTGCCGCTGCGCCGCGCGCCACCGGGAGGCGTCGACGCGGTGAAGGTGCGCCGGCTACCCGGGTTCGGGTTCGCCTACCGGCGGATCCTCGACCCATACGGCTCGCCGCGGCTTTCGTCGAGCTCGGCGATTGGCTTACCGCAGCGACGGCTCGCGGCGAGTCGTCGAGATGGCTGATCGGCATGTCCTGGGACGACCCGGACGTCGTCCCGGCCGAGCTGTGCCGCTACGACCTCGGAGTCACCGCCGGACCCCTCGAGGCGGTTCCGCCGGGCACGACCCGACGCTGGGTGCCGACCTGCGCGGCCGCCTCCCTCGCGGTGCGCGGCGACCTGGCCGACGTCGACGTGGCGTGGCAGCGGCTGCACCGGTCGTGGCTGCCGACCAGCTCCTACGGGCGGGCCGCCCTGCCCGCGATGGAGTGGTTCCACACGACCCCGCCCACCAACCCGTCCGGGCACTGGGACCTGGACTGCCTCATCCCGGTGGTACTGCACCGCAAGATCCGGCAAGCGGTCGGGCGCCGCCGCGGCCGATAATCGGTCGACCGATCGATAAGCACGTCATGAAGGAGCCGCACGTGGACCTCGGACCGTTCTCACTCAGCCTTCCCGTCGCGGACCTGACGGCATCCCGCGCGTTCTACGAACGCCTCGGCTTTTCCCGCCTCGACGGCGACGACACCTCCTGGGTCCTCCTGGCCGCAGGATTGACAAAGATCGGCCTGTTCCGGGGGCTCTTCGACCGCACCACCCTGACGTTCCACCCCAGCGACGTCCGCGCGGCTCAGCGTACGCTCAAGACCGACGGGCTGGAGTTCGTCGTGGAGGCCGATGACGCCACCACCGGACCCGCCCACGCCATGCTGCTCGACCCCGACGGCAACCCCATCCTGCTCGACCAAACCGCCTGACCCGCCGCCGGCTCAGGTGCTGACGTCCTCCGGGTCTGCGGGGTGCTGATGGTCGGCGAGAGGCGCCGACCGGACCGCGTCGCAGTGCTGGCCACGACTGACGGCCCCTGGCATCACCCGAGCCATCACCGCTCGCGACGAGTCGTAGGGGCATGCCCGGATGTTGAGGAAGCAGCCGACCTCGCGTTCCTCATCGACAGCGTCGAGAGCTCCTGTCCCGCAAGACCCGCCCGGAGCGATTCCCGGTGAAGGGACGACAACCGGAGCACTGCAACCGTCGCCACGTCAGCTCAGGGCGGGATGAGCACCGACGCCGTGTTCAGGCTCCGGCGCGCGGCGAACACTCGGCTCATGGACACTCCTGCCGCCCCGTGTCGGGTCCCGCTCCTCGTTGCCGTCGCCCTCTCGCTCTCCGCGACGACGGGCTGCGATCTTTACGTCTAGCACGTCTGCTCAGAAGGGGAGCAGCCGGTGTACGCGCTCGACAACCCGTACGGATCCCACTGCGCCCAGGATGGCTTCGCGGTGTCGGGGGTCTGGGCGAGATATCCGCCCAAGCGGGTGCCTGATGTGGTGGGCGACAAGTACGACCGATGGCCGCTCGCGAAGGACTACCCCTGGGCCGACGAGGTCAGCGCTGAGGTCCGCGAGAGGGCGCGCCGGCTGCGCCTCCGCAACCAGGCGCGACGGCTGCGCAAACAGGACCGGCAGTAGTCTGGCGAGCCACGAGTGGCAGCGCCGGTGACTCGTGCGCCGCACCGCCGGAACGTCCGCAGGGAGGTCGATGACGCGTGACTCGGGACGCCGTGTGGTCCTCGCCGGCAGCGATCGACGTCGAGAACCGGTTGTTCCGCGTGCTCGCCGTGCTGCGCGTCGTCGTCCTCGTGAACGCGGTCGCCCTCAACCTCTACCGCGCCGACAACTTCTCGCACCCCGCGGCGCTGGCCGCCTGTATCGGCGCGATGGCCGCGTGGACCGGCGTCGCGATCTGGGGGTACGCCGTGCCGCGCCGGCGCACGCTCCTGCTCCTGGCGGCTGATCTCGCGGTGACAGCGGCCCTGCTGCTGGCCACACCGCTGGTCAAGGGGCCCGACTTCAACACCAGCGTGCCCGGCTTCTGGACCATGGGCGCGCTGCTGGCCTGGGCGGTCCACTACCGCTGGGCCGGGGGGCTGCTGGCGGGGGTGGTGTTGGCGACCGTCGACCTCGTAGTGCGTGACGACATCAGCCAGACCGTCTACGGCAATGCGTTCCTCCTCATGATCGGGGGACCGATCGTGGGCTTCATGTCCGCCTCGGTGCAACGCATGGCCACCGAGCGGGACCTCGCTGAACGGTCGGCCGCGATCGCCGCCGAACGGGCCCGACTGGCCCGGGTCGTGCACGACGGGGTGTTGCAGGTGCTCGCGCTGGTCCAACGGCGCGGACGCGAGCTGGGCGGCGAGGTGACCGAACTGGGTCGGCTGGCCGGGGAGCAGGAGCGCGAGCTGCGCAGCCTGATCCGCGAGGAGGCGGCGGTGGTGAGTCCCGGTCACGACCAGGCGCTGGACCTGGTCGCCGAGCTGGGCAAGCTCGAGCGCAGCGAGTCGGTGACGGTGGCCGCCCCGGCCACGCCGGTCGAGATGCCCGCCACAACGGTCGGCGAGCTGGTCAGGGTGGTCCGGGCCTGCCTGGACAACGTGGCGATGCACGTGGGCCACGACGAGCCCGCGTGGGTCCTGCTGGAGGCCTTCCCCGATCGCCTCGAGCTGACGGTGCGCGATGAGGGCCCGGGGATCCCGCCCGGGCGACTCGAGGAGGCCTCGACCCACGGGCGCCTCGGGGTCGCCCTCTCCATCCGTGGCCGGATCGCGGATCTCGGCGGCAGCGCGAAGCTCGCGACGGGATCGTTCGGGACCGAGTGGGAGTTCGTCGTGCCGCGACGCGGCCGGGAGGTGCACCAATGAGCGGGGCCCAGTCGGCTGAAGCGATCCGGGTGATGGTGGTCGACGACCACCCCATGTGGCGGGACGCCGTGGAAAGGGACCTGGCGAACGCCGGCTTCGAGGTGGTCGCCGTCGCCGCGAACGGGAGCGAGGCGCTGGCCCGCTTCCCCGCCGTCCGGCCGCAGGTGGTGGTGCTCGACCTGCAGATCCCGGCCCCCGGCGGCGTTGAGGTCACCGCCGAGATCGTGCGCCAGGACTCGTCCGCACGCGTGCTCATCCTGTCGGCATCGGGTGAGCATGCCGACGTCCTGGGGGCCGTCAAGGCGGGCGCGGTGGGCTACCTGGTCAAGTCGGCCTCCCGTGAGGAGCTGGTGGACGCGATTCGCCGCGTTGCGCGGGGAGACACCGTGTTCACGGCGGGACTGGCCGGGCTGGTGCTCGGAGAGTTCCGGCGCATGTCCGAGGCACCCTCCTCGCCACGGTCGGCCGAACCGCAGCTGACCGACCGCGAGACTGAGGTGCTCAGGATGGTCGCGAAGGGCATGACCTACAAGCAGATCGCGCAGCGCCTGGTCGTCTCGCACCGCACCGTGCAGAACCACGTGCAGAACACGCTGGGCAAGCTGCAGATGCACAACCGCGTCCAGCTCGCCCGCTACGCCATCGAGCACGGTCTCGACGAGGAGTAGCCCGGCGGGCGCGGTCGCCGGCGTTCTCGCGATGCCAAGTCTCGGATCCGAGACGGCTTCGCGGCGCCGCCGATGGTCAAGGGGCGGTCCCGGGCGTTGGATGAGGTCATGAACGCACACGGAGCGCGCGTGACGGTCGGGGTCGGCCCGCTCTCCGGCGAGGACTTGCTCGCCGTCGCCCGGGACGGCGCCGGGGTGCGCGTGGGCGACGACGCCGTCGCCGCGATGGCCCAGGCCCGCGGGGGCGTCGAGGAGCTCGCCGACCAGTAGCTCACGCCCCGTCGAGCACCCGCACATCCACGAGGGCGGCGTTCCCGCGGGAGTCGATCTTGACCACGGCCACGGCGCGCCCGTCGCGGACCTCCTGCTCCATCGCGAGCGCCTCGTCCTGCGGCAGGAACCAGCTGTCGATGCCGCAGCGGA
>JACCVL010000221.1 GCA_013698185.1 Nocardioidaceae bacterium | reverse complement strand
CGGACCGGGGCTGATGTCGGTGTCACCGGGCGACCCCGACGGGACTCGAACCCGCGGCCTCCGCCGTGACAGGGCGGCGCGCTAACCAACTGCGCTACGGGGCCTCGTGGCGGTGTCGATGGTAACGCACGCATCGCGGCGCACCTGCACCGTGCCCCCAACGGGATTCGAACCCGTGCTGCCGCCTTGAAAGGGCGGTGTCCTAGGCCTCTAGACGATGAGGGCAAGGCCACCGACTCGTGACCGTTGGAGACCGCGCAAGCATAGGACGCCGATCACCGCCGGCCCACCACGGCCCCACAATGGAGCGGTGATCGAGATGTCGCGGGAGCGATTCGAGGACCTCGTCGCCGCCGCGATGGACGACGTCCCCGTCGAGCTGATGGCGCTGGCCTCCAACGTCGCAGTCGTTGTGACCGACGACGCGCCTCCCGACGACCCCGAGCTGCTCGGCCTGTACGAGGGGGTGCCGCTGACCGAGCGCGACACCGGGTACGGCGGGGTGCTGCCGGACCGGATCAGCATCTACCGCCGCCCCACGCTGGCGATCTGCGACACCGACGACCAGGTGCGCGAGGAGGTGGCCATCACCGTCGTGCACGAGATCGCGCACCACTTCGGCATCGACGACGAGCGGCTGCACGACCTCGGGTACGCCTGATGAAGTGCCCGTGACCGCTAGGCTCGGCGCAGCCCGCTGTTGACAGATCCGGAGGCCGGCGATGCTCGTACTGGTCCTCAACGGCCCCAACCTCGGTCGCCTCGGTAGCCGGGAGCCCGACGTCTACGGCCACGAGACGTACGCCGATCTCGTGGCCGTCTGCGAACGCGTCGCCGCCGAGTGTGGCCTTGAGGTCGACGTGCGCCAAACCGACGCCGAGCACGAGCTCATCGGCTGGCTGCACGGGGCGGCCGACGCCGGAGCGGCCGTGGTGGTCAACCCCGGTGGCTGGACGCACACCTCCGTGGCAGTGCGCGACGCCTGCGCGCTGGTCACGGGTCCGCTGGTCGAGGTGCACCTGTCCAACGTGCACGCCCGCGAGGACTTCCGCCGGCACTCCTACGTCTCCCCGGTCGCGACCGGGGTGATCGCCGGTCTCGGCGTCGAGGGTTATGCCGCCGCGCTGCGCTTCGTTGCCGGCACCGCCGGTTGAGGCTCGGCGCGCGGCAGCCCGAGCCTGCGGCTAGCGTCTGGTCACGAGCTTGAGAAGGGACCGCCGATGGTCGACAAGATGGACGCGGCCCAGGTCGATGCGACGCTGAAGACGGCGTTGAACCACCAGAGCACCACGATCTTGTCGATGGCACTGCTGGCCGGGTGCCTGCGGGGCGTCAACGCCGTCGCGATCAAGCAGAACCTGCGCGCCTTCGTCCTCGACGAGCTGGAGGACACCTACCTGCTGGTGGAGAAGCTGTCCGCGCTCGGCGGTTCGCCCCACCTCAACAGCTCGGCGCTGGAGCTGCCCTCCGACACCACCGGGGCGCTCACCGGCCTGATGGAGCACGAGAATGCCGCTGTTGCGGCGCTGCACCAGGTCATCGCTCATTCCGGGCAGGAGCCGCGCAGCGAGGCGCTCGAGCACCTCCTCGAACATGTGATCATGCGCAAGCAGCAGCAGATCGACTTTCTGTGGCATGCCGTCGACACGGGCGGCAGCGTCTGAGCAGCCAGCGCGGTCCGTGGCGTGGACCGAGCAGTCGTGCGGGGTGAAGGCTGTTGCCAGCCCGTGGCCGGCCTGGCCGCGGGGCACGCGCTGAGCCCGAGGGAGCACCCATGGCCGAGCACGACGACACCGCACCGCGCTTCGACGGATTGCGGGCCCTGTTTCTCAACTGCACGCTCAAGCGATCGCCGGAACTGAGCCACACCCAGGGGCTCGTCGACATCAGCGCCGGGATCATGCAGCGCCGAGGAGTCGAGGTCGAGGTGCTGCGCGCCGTGGACCACGACATCGCGACCGGTGTCTGGCCCGACATGACCGAGCATGGCTGGCAGGGCGACGCCTGGCCGGCGATCTTCGAGAAGGTACGCGCCGCAGACATCCTGGTGCTCGCCGGACCGATCTGGCTGGGGGACAACTCCTCGGTGACCAAGCGGGTCGTGGAGCGCCTCTACGGATGTTCGAGCGTGCTCAACGACGCCGGCCAGTACGCCTATTACGGCAAGGTTGCGGGCTGCCTCGTCACCGGCAACGAAGACGGGGTCAAGCACTGCGCGATGAACCTGCTCTACAGCCTGCAGCACCTCGGCTGCACCATCCCGCCGCAGGCGGACTCCGGCTGGATCGGCGCGGTCGGGCCTGGGCCGTCCTACCTCGACGAGGGGTCGGGTGGCCCGGACAACGACTTCACCAACCGCAACACCACCTTCATGACCTGGAACCTCATGCACGTGGCCGCGATGCTGCGGCGGGTGGGCGGAGTACCCGCGTACGGCAACCAGCGCAGCGAATGGGACGCCGGCTGCCGGTTCGACTTCGACAACCCCGAGCACCGCTGACCCACGCCCGAGCAGCCGGGCGGGGTGTGCCTACACTGGTTCGGGCATACCCCGGGGAGGTGTACGAGTCCGTGTCCAGGTGGTTCGTGCGCCTGCTGGCGATGGCGGTCATTGCCGGCGTCGTGGGCATGCACTCCCTCGTCGGCGTGCACGTCGTACCGGCGCCGGACCACGGCGTTCACCACGCGACCTCCAGTGGCGAGCCCGCGGTGGCTGCCGGTGGTGCGACCAGTCACGAGG
>JACCVL010000219.1 GCA_013698185.1 Nocardioidaceae bacterium | reverse complement strand
GGCCGGCGACGTCCGCTTCGAGCTGCCGAGCGGGCGAGCGGCCACGAGCGCGAAGGCGGCAGCGCGCCGTCAGGTGGCGCAGGGGGTGCGCAGGATCGACGCGCGCCGTCGGGAGCGAGAGCGACTCGTCAAGCGGTGGGGCAACCCCCCTCGCCAGCCCTGGATCTACCTCATCGTCGCCACCGGCGACATCTACGAGGACATCCCGCAGGCGCAAGCGGCAGCCCGGGCCGGTGCCGACGTCATCGCGGTCATCCGCTCGACCGGCCAGTCTCTGCTCGACTTCGTGCCCGAGGGCGCCACCCGGGAGGGGTACGCCGGGACGTATGCCACCCAGGAGAACTTCCGCCTGATGCGGGCTGCGCTGGACCAGACCAGTGCCGAGCTCGGCCGCTACGTCCGGCTCACCAACTACGCCTCGGGTCTGTGCATGCCCGAGATCGCCACCCTGGCCGGCCTGCAGCGGCTCGACATGATGCTCAACGACTCGATGTACGGCATCCTCTTCCGCGACATCAACCCAGTGCGGACCTTCGTCGACCAGCGCTTCAGCCGCCAGGTGCACGCCCGGGCCGGCATCATCATCAACACCGGAGAGGACAACTACCTCACCACCGCCGACGCCGTCGAGGCCGCGCACACCGTGACCGTCAGCCAGCTGCTCAACGAGTCCTTCGCCAAGGAGGCGGGTCTCGCCGATTGGCAGCTCGGGCTCGGTCATGCCTTCGAGATCGACCCCAGCGTGCCGGAGAGCTTCCGCCTGGAGCTGGCCCACGCACTGCTGGCGCGCACCCTGTTCCCCGAAGCTCCGCTGAAGTGGATGCCACCGACCCGGCACATGACCGGCGACGTGTTCATGGGCTACCTGCTCGATGGCTTCTTCACCCTCGCGGGCGCTCTCACCGGCCAGGGCATCCTGCTGGTGGGCATGATGACCGAGGCCGTGGTGACCCCGTGGTTGTCCGACCGTGACCTGGCCCTGCAGAACGTGCGCTATGTCCTGAACGCGTGCGGCGGTCTGGCCGAGGACTTTCACCCGCCGACCGACGGGTTCATCGCCACGCGCGCCCGGCAGGTGCTCGCCGAGAGCATCGAGCTGTTGGAGCGCATCCTTGCCCACGACGACGGACTCCTCGACGCCATCGCCGACGGAACGTTCGGGCTGATGCGGCGCCCCGCCGACGGTGGACGCGGGCTCGACGGCGTGGTCCGTCGCGCAGACGGCTACCTCAACCCGGCCATCGACCTGCTCGAGGGGTCGTCGTGAGCGCGGCGAGCACCGGTCCGATCGTCCGCCCGTACGGCGACACCACCGGTGACGGGATGGTGCAGATGTCGTTCACGCTGCCGGTGCAGCACGGCAAGCTCGCCGACGGCGCCGCCCTGCAGCTGGCGACGTCGATGGGCATGGAGCCGGCGATGGTGGTCCACAGCAAGCCGATGGGCGACGGCTACACGTTCTTCGTGGTCTACGGCCGGGTCAACCACCTGGTCGATCTCGGCCGCGTCCAGGTCGTCGAGCGGGACTATCCGCTGCTGTCGCCCAAGGAGGCCAACCTCGCCGTCCGCAAGGGCCTCCGGCGCCGGCTGACGGTGGTGGGGGCATGCATCGGTACCGACGCCCACACCGTCGGCATCGACGCCATCTTGAACATCAAGGGCTTCGCCGGCGAGAAGGGGCTGGAGTACTACCGCGAGCTGCGGGTGGTCAACCTCGGCGCGCAGGTGTCGGTCCCGCAGCTGGTCGAGCGGTCCGCCGCCGAGCACGCGGATGCGGTGCTGGTGTCGCAGGTGGTCACCCAGCGCGACGCGCACGTGCTGAACACCCGCGAGATGTCGGCAGCCTTCCGTGAGGCCTATCCCGCAGCGCGCCGGCCGGTGCTCGTCGTCGGTGGACCACGCTTCGACGAGGCGATGTCAGCAGAGCTCGGCGTCGACCGGGTCTTCGCGCGCGGCACCACGCCGGCCGAGGTCGCGAGCTTCCTGGTACACGAGCTCGTGACCAAGGGGCGCGCGGGCGTCGGTGCGCGGGCGAGCGCATGAGCGACCCGCGAGTCGGCCTGCGCGTCGTCCACCGCCGGTACGTGCCGTACGCCCACGCCCACTACGCCGGGCAACTGGTCGACGGCGCGTACGTCCTCGGGCTGTTCGGCGACGTTGCCACCGAGGTGTGTATCCGCACCGACGGTGACGAGGGTCTGTTCGCCTGCTACGACGACGTCCAGTTCCTCGCTCCCGTCCGCGCCGGCGACGTCGTCGAGGTGACGGCCGAGGTGCGGCGTCTCGGACGCCGCAGCCGCGACCTGGCGCTGACCGCGCTGGTCGTGTGCCGTGGCCGGTCTGACCAGGGGGAGTCCGCGGCCGAATTGCTCACGAAGCCGATTGTCGTCGTCACAGCGCGTGGTGTCGTGGTGGTGCCGGACCGGGGCTGACCGACCGGGGGATGCCGCCTCGGCGTGTCGGTGGGCGACACGCCGCCGCAGGCAAACCGAGCGTAAACAGTGCTCGACCAGCTGGGGTCCCCTGACCTGCACTGACACGGAAAGGCCCAGGTCAGGGCGCTGTTGACAGTGCCAAGGGTGGGTCGACAAGATCGCTGAGTCCTCCCTCGAGGGTTCGACCGGTCGGCCACACAGGCGGGCACGTGAGCGGGAAAATCCCGCACTCGCGCCACACGTGCCATGTCGTGACGGCCTGTCGGTCGACGGGGTGGTGCGCGCGGGGAGCACTGCGGCCAGTAGACAACGGTCCGCGGGCTCGCATCCGGTGGGCACGCGATCGGTCCGAAGGTCGCTGAGCTCCCCGTGCGCCACCCCACGGGCCCGGCGTTTGCGATGATGGTGGCGTCCCGCTTTACAGCGCGCCCGAAGCGCCACCGAGCACCACTGGAGCCCACATGCGTCTGCCCGCCCGGATCGCGCTGGCGCTGGCGTCGGGTGCCGCGGTGGCGCTGGCCTTCCCCCCGTACGGGTTATGGCCGCTACTGCTGGTCGGGCTGCTGGGAGTGGTGGCGCTGCTGCACGACCTGACCCCCCGCCGCGGCGCGCTGGTCGGACTGGCCTTCGGACTCGCCTACATGGGCGTGCTGCTGCCGTGGATCCAGGTCATCGGCCCCGACGCCTGGGCCTGGTTGACGCTGCTCGAAGCCCTGTTCTACGGCGTGTTCGGCTGGGCCGCGGCCCTGGTGCGCCCGCACCGCTGGTGGCCGGTTGCGACCCCGGCGCTGTGGGCCGGTGTCGAGTTCGCTCGCAGCCAGGTGCCGTTCACAGGCTTCCCGTGGGGCAAGGTGGCCTTCGCGCTGGCCGACACGCCCTTGCAGTCCTACGTCCGCTACCTGGGTGTGCCGGCGCTGGGTGCGCTCGTCGTCGCCCTCGCCGCCCTCGCGTGGTGGGGACTGCTCCGGCTGCGTGAGCCGGCCCACCGCAGCCCAGTGGCGGCGGTTGCCGCCTGGACCGGGGTGGTCGCGGTCGTGGCGGCCGGCTCGCTGCTGCCGGTCGGGCTGGCGGGCTCGAGCGGCACCGTTCGCGTCGCCGCCGTCCAGGGCGGCATCCCCGGCACCGGTGCCGACGGTCTCGGTGAGCAGCGCGAGGTGGTGACCAACCACGCCCAGGCCACCGAGCGGTACGCGGCCGAGGTGCGCGCAGGCACCGCCGACCCAGCCGACGTGGTGTTCTGGCCCGAGAACTCCACCGACATCGACCCGCTCTCCGACGCGGCGACGCGCACCGCCGTCGAGGGTGCGGTGGACGCCGTCGGGGTGCCGGTGCTCGTCGGCGCGGTGACCGCCGGGTCGACGCCGCAAACGGTGCGCAACGTCGGGATGGTGTGGTCGCCCGCGACCGGACCCGGCGACATCTACGTCAAGCGCAACCTCGTGCCCTTCGGCGAGTACATCCCGCTGCGCGGCCTGCTGGCACCCCTGTTCAGCCGGCTGGACGAGATCCCGCGCGACTTCGAGGCGGGCGACGAGGTCGGGGTGCTCGACCTCGGACCGGTCGTCGTTGCCGATGCGATGTGCTACGACGTGGCCTTCGAGCAGGTGGCCGCCCCGGCCGTCGCCGCGGGTGCCGAGCTGCTGGTGGTGCAGACCAACAACGCGACCTACCAGGGCACCGGCCAACCCGACCAGCAGTGGGCGATCTCGTCGATGCGCGCCATCGAGACCGGCCGTGACCTCGTCGTCGCCTCGACCAACGGCATCAGCGGCATCGTCGAGGCCGACGGCGACGTGCTGGCCAAGTCGACGAACGACGACGCGATCGTCCTGACCGCCACCGTGCACCGAGCCGACGGCCTCACCCCCGCGGTCCGGATCGGCGCCTGGCTCGAGCGGGGCCTCAGCGTCGCCGGCCTCATCGCCCTGCTCGTCGGGGTCGGCACCCGTGCGTGGGCACGACGCCGGTCAGCCGGGCCGCCACCTGCCGATGCTGCCCCGAGCGCCTCCAACCCGCCGCGTGAGCCGGTACGCACCGCGTGACAAGGGTCTTGGTGGTCATCCCCACCTATGACGAGGCCGGCAACGTCGAGCGGGTCGTCGACGAGGTGCGCCGCTGCACCCCTGAGGTCGACGTGCTCATCGTCGACGATGCCTCACCGGACGGCACCGGCGCGATCGCCGATGCGATGGCGACGCGTGACCCCCACATCCGGGTGCTGCACCGCGCCAGCAAGCAGGGGCTCGGCGTCGCCTACGGGGCGGGCTTCCGCTGGGGTCTGGCCCGCGACTACGAGCTGTTCGTCCAGATGGATGGCGACGGGTCGCACTCGCCTCGACAGCTGCCCGCCCTGCTGCAGGCGCTGACCCCGGGCACCGCTCTCGTGCTGGGATCGCGCTGGGTGGCCGGCGGAACGGTGGTCGACTGGCCGCCACATCGCGAGCTGCTGTCGCGCGGGGGCAACCGCTACGCCCGGCTGGCGCTCGGCACCCACGTGCGCGACTGCACCGGCGGGTACCGGGTCTACCGGCGAGGCACACTGGAACACATCGACCTCGACGCGGTGCGTTCGCAGGGATACTGCTTCCAGGTGGACATGCTGCGCCGGACCCTGGCGGCCGGCGGTGACGTGGTCGAGGTACCGATCACTTTCGTCGAGCGTCAGCACGGAGAGTCCAAGATGTCGCTGTCCATCGTCGCCGAGGCCCTGTGGCGGGTCACTTGGTGGCGACTGCACCGGCGACCAGTCGGGCGCACGGCGCGTACGAGAGTCGGGGGTGCCTGAGGTGGCTCGCTGGTTGCTCGTCGCGTTCCTGGTCATGCCGATTGTCGAGATCGCGGTCATCATCGAGGTCGGACAGGTCATCGGCGCCTGGCCGACGGTGCTGCTGCTGGTTGTCGAGAGCATTCTCGGGGCCTGGTTGGTCCGGCGGGAGGGCCGCAAGGCGTGGGCGAACCTGCGCACCATCCTGTCGGTCCAGCAGGCCCCCGACGTCGCGCTCACCGATGCGGCCCTGGTGCTGGTCGGCGGCGCGCTGCTGCTGACACCGGGCTTCGTCACCGACGCGGTGGGCTTCGCCTGTCTGCTCCCGGTGACGCGGCCGGTGCTGCGCAGACTCGTCACCAGGGCGCTGACCCAGCGTGCGGCGCGTTCCGCTCGGGTGCGTCTGGTCGATCATCGCCGGGTGGACCCGCCGACCTGACACCGGGGGACCGCCCGTCTGGGGCAGGGGCCGGCTCAGGCGGAGCGCTTGGCGCTACGGCGGGGACGGTGCAGGTGCACCGGCCCGATCTCGCCGGAGCGCAACAGCTCGAGTCGCTCGGTCAGGATGTCCTCGAGCTCGGGGATGGAACGTCGCTCGCGCAACATGTCCCAGTGCGTCCGAGCGGGCTTGACGTTCTTGTCCTCGACGACGCCACCGTCTTGCCGCATACCCTCGGCACCGCAGCGCGGGCACTCCCACAGGGTCGGGATCTCGGCGTCGTGTGCGAAGACCAGGGTGAAGTCGTGGCCCTGTGAGCATTCATACGAGATCTGCGTGCGCGGGGCCATCTCAACGCCCCGCTCGTCTTCAAAACTTTGCGCTCCCAGCCGGGTGCCGCGAAGTGCGCGGTCGGACATGGAGTCCTCCGTTCGTGTCGCTGATGCTCCTATGCGGTGGTTCGCACCACCGGCGCCCACGGTTTGGTCAACGATCCGGAATGACTCAAGATTCCCCCCTTGGCTGGGTTGCCCGTCACATCACACGACAGCGGGCGGCTCGTTGCCTGCCTCGATGATGGCGCGTCGAGGGTCGACGCGCACCAGGAGCACGAGACCGATGGCGAAGAAGACGGCCAGCGCGGCGATCGCCGGCCGATACGAATCGGTCCACTGGTGCACCAGGCCGAAGACGAGGGTGCCCAGCCAGCTGGTGCCGCGCTCGCAGGCTTGGTAGAGGCTGAAGTACTCGGCCTCGCGCCCCGCAGGGATCAGCTGGCTGAACAGCGAGCGCGACAGCGCCTGAGTCCCGCCCAGCACGATGCCGATGGCCGTGGCGAGCGCGAGGAACGCCGGCAGGTTCTGCGCCGGCAGCACGTAGCCGACGCCGACCACGACCATCCACACGCCCAGCCCGGCCATGATCGTGCGCCGGCTGCCCAGGCGCGCGGCCACCCGGCCGAACAGCAAGGCGCCGCCGAAGGCGACGAACTGCACGAGCAGGATGGTGGCAATCAACACGCCGGTCTCGAAACCGAGCTGCTTGTCCCCGTAGACGCTGGCGATACCGATGACGGTCTGGATCCCGTCGTTGTAGAACAGGTACGCCAGCAGGAACGTCAGTGTCATGGGGTACTGCCGGGCCCCGCGCAAGGTGGCAAAGAGCTGGCCGAAGCTGCGTCGCACCAGTCGACCAGAAGCCGGCACGGCATCGCGGGCGGGGCGGTCGCGCAGCCGCAGGTAGGGGATCAGGGTAAACAGTCCCCACCACAGCCCGGCCGAGGCCAGGCTCACCCGCACCGCCATCGTCGTCGACAGACCCAGCGTGTCGTGCAGCGTCACGATGGCCAGGTCGACGGCGAGCAGCAGGCCACCGCCCAGGTAGCCGAAGGCCCACGCCCTGGACGAGACGGCGTCGCGCTCGTCGGGCAGGGCGATCTCGCACAAGATGGCGTCGTACACGACGAGGCTCGAGCCGAAGGCGACGTTGCCGACCAGCAGCAGCACCGCGCCGAGCTGCCAGTTGCTGCCCGAGACGGCGAACATCGCGGTGGCGATCCCCGCACCGGCCCACGCGAACCGCCCCATCAGCCGTCGCTTGGACGGGCTGCGGTCGGCCACGGCTCCCACGATCGGCAGCACCAGCGCCGACAACACCGTCGACACCGTGATGACGTAGAAGGCCAGCGAGCCCGGTGACACCGCGACGCCCAGCACGGCGAGGTCCTGCCGACACGGGTCTGTCACCGTCCCGGCCCGGCCGCAGGCCGCCACCTCCGCGACGCTGGTGAGGTAGGGCGCGAAGAGCACCGCGCCGATCGTGGTGGCGTACGCGGAGTTGGCCCAGTCGTACCACGACCACGCGCGCTGCTCAGCGCGCCGCGCGACGTCGTCGATGCCGGGACCGATGCCGGCCGCGGCCGTCACGCGGTGGGCCTCACGCCGGTCAGGGCGCAGTCCACGAGGTCGATCCGGTCGGTGATCAGCGCGTCGACGCCGTAGTCGAGCAGGGTCCGCATGGCCTCGAGATCGTCAACGGTCCACACGTGCACCTGCAGCCCGAGGAGGTGGGCGTCACGGACGAACGCGGCGTTGACGATCGTGATGCCCCGTGTCCGCCACGGCACCTGGGCGGCCACCACACCGCGCCGCGCGGCCATCCCGCGTACCCAGCCGGTCGGGCCGAACCGGAGCATGGCGACCTCGAGGCTGCTGCACGAGGTGGCGATGCCAGGCCCTGCCAGGCGGCGGATACGGCGCATCCGGTGGTCGGAGAAGGTGGCGAGGCACACCCGGTGCCCGGCGCCGGCGGCCGCGACCGCCCGCAGGGTCGGCACCACGGCGCTGTCGTCCTTGACGTCGATGTTGAGGCGTGCCCCGGGAAAGGCAGTAAGCAGATCGGCCAGGCGCGGCAGCGGCTCCCGGGCATCGACGCGCAGCCTCGACAGCTCGTCCCAGGTCAGGTCCGCAACCGTGACGGGAAGACCGCACAACCGGTCCAGCCGCCGGTCGTGCACGACGACCGCGACCCCGTCGCTGCTGGCCCGGACGTCGGTCTCGAAGACACGGTGCCCCAGCTCCCAGGCGGTCGCGAAGGCCCGCAGGGTGTTCTCGATCCCGGCGTTGGGGGCGTAGGTGGCACCGCCGCGGTGCGCCATCGCGAACGGGGTAGAGACGTCGCGGAACACCGTGCTCGTCGCGGCGACCGCCATGGGGCCAGTATCACCGGCGCCGCTTGCGCCCCGGCGCCGCCCCGACGGGCTACCGTGGCAAAGGTGAGCACCGACGACGGCACCGAGATGACCTGTCCCGTCTGCCAGGGCGGGATGGCCGTCCACGACCGGCTGCGGGTTCCGGTGGCGCAGTGCCAGACCTGTCGAGGCATCTTCCTGCGGCGCTCGAGCCTTGCCGACCTGATCGAGACCGAGAACGACTGGCATGTGTCCCGTGGTCCGCGTACGCAACCGCTGCCAAGGATCACCCCCGACATGACAGCGCCACCACCCGATGTCGCGCCCGCCGCTCAGAGCCGGCCGGCCCGCTCGTTCGTGGACGCCCTGTTCGGCTGACGGGTATCTACCGACGACCACCAGCTGTCCGCGCGCGCCTCACAGGGCTTGCCGGCGTGCACGTGCAGCCGGCCACGAGCGGGCTCCGCGACCACGACCGCCAGCGTCGCGGATCGCTGACCGAGCGGTGCGTCGGGGAACCCGTGGACGCAGACGCTGCGCTCACCGAGGTCATGGGTGGCCAGCTTCTGGGCCAGCTGCTGGGCCAGCGTCTGGGCACTGGTGGTCCCGCTGTCCTCGCGAGCCAGGCGCGCGACCCGGTCGAGTCGCTCGCGGCTGGTGGAGACCTCCGACGTCAGCCCGGCATCGGAGCTGGTGGCGTCGGCGACGAAGTGGTTGGTGTGGGCCAGCCAGCCGCCGGCGGCACCTACGCTCTGCGCTAGCACTGCCGGGCCACCGGGGTGCAGCTCGATGGTGCGGGCCGTCCAGGCGCTGCCGGTCTCGTCCGGTGCCGTGACCGTGACGGCCGCCGACGCGGTCACCTGCGCCGTGCTGGCGATGGCGACCGCCTCCGCGCCCGTCCGCGCCTCGTCGAGCACCCGGCGCGCCACCAGGTGGACCGGCACGCCGCCGAGCCCGGAGTCGGTGCCGTGCCGCAGGGCGTTGAAGTGCACGCCGATCGCACCACGCGAGCTGCCGTCCGGCGCGGTGTCGGTCCGGACCCCGATCTTGCCGACGATGCCGTACTCGGTCAGCGTGCTGACCGTGCGGCCGCCGGGCAGCGGCAGCGTCCACACGAACCAGGAGTTCTGCAGCGACGTGTGCCAGTCCCACGTCTGCGCGGTGACGGGGGCACCCGCTCGTGGCAGGCGTACCAGGGCCGAGCACTCGCTCACCGCTTCGCCGGGCAGCCGGCCGGCCGCGAGCAGCCGCTGGTCACCCAGCGCCAGCAGCTCGCTGCGCGCGTTGAGGGCACCCAGCTGCCAGTCCGCGAGGCCGGACCCGGCGGCAATCCCCGCCATCTCCGCGCGCAGGGTCGAGCTGAAGACCTGCACCGGGTCGAGCACGGACTCGCCGACCGAGCGCACCTCGTCCGCGGTCACGCCGAACGCCGCCCACAGCTCGCGGTAGCGCTGCCAGGCGGTATGGACCCCGGCACTGCAGGCGACACCGAGCTCGTGCCCCCGGTCGTACGCGTCGGTGGCGGATGTCACGAAGCTGCGGACCGGCATGTCAGCTGCCTCAGATGTCCCGGAAGGTCTCGATCTGCGCGCCGAGCGCGTTCAGCCGCTCCGCGAGGTCCTCGTAGCCACGGTTGATGACGTAGACGCTGCGCAGCACCGAGGTGCCCTTGGCCGCCAGCATCGCCAACAGGATCACCACCGCGGGGCGCAGCGCCGGCGGGCAGATCACCTCGGCCGCCCGCCAGCGGGTCGGCCCCTCGATGAGGACGCGGTGCGGGTCGAGCAGCTGCACGTGACCGCCCAGCTTGTTGAGCTCGGTCAGGTAAAGCGCGCGGTTCTCGTAGACCCAGTCGTGCAGCATCGTGGAGCCGGTTGCCTGCGCCGCGATGACCGCGAAGAAGGGCAGGTTGTCGATGTTGAGGCCGGGGAACGGCATCGGGTGGATCTTGTCGATGGGGGAGTGCAGCACCGAGTGGTGCGTGGTCACGTCGACCAGGCGGGTCTCCCCGTTGTCGGCCAGGTACTCCTCGCTGCGGTCGTAGCGCAGGCCCATCTCCTCCAGCAGGGCGAGCTCGATCTCCATGAACTCGATCGGCACCCTGCGAACGGTGATCTCGGAGTCGGTGACCACAGCGGCCGCCACCAGGCTCATCGCCTCGATCGGGTCGGGGCTGGGCGCGTACGTCACGTCACGGTCGATCTCGGCGCAGCCGTGCACCCGCAGCGTGGTGGTCCCGATGCCCTCGATGTGCACGCCCAGCTCGACCAGGAAGAAGCACAGGTCCTGGACCATGTAGTTGGGGCTGGCGTTGCGGATGGTGGTGACGCCGTCGTGCCGCGCGGCGGCCAGCAGGGCGTTCTCGGTGACTGTGTCGCCGCGCTCGGTGAGCACGATCGGTCGCTTGGGGGAGACTGAATGGTCGACGCTGGCGTGGTAGTCGCCGTCGGTGGCCTTGACCTCCAGGCCGAACGCGCGCAGTGCCGCCATGTGCGGCTCCACGGTGCGGGTGCCCAGGTCACAGCCGCCGGCGTACGGCAGCTTGAAGTCGTCGCTCAGGTGCATCAGCGGGCCGAGGAACATGATGATGCTGCGGGTACGGCGAGCGGCCTCGGCGTCGATCTGGTCGAGCTGGAGCTCGGGGGGCGGGATGATCTCGAGGTCGTTCTCGGCGTTGAGCCACCGGGTGCGTACCCCGATCGACTCGAGCACCTCCAGCAGCCGGTTGACCTCCTCGATCCGGGCCACCTTGCGCAACACAGTGCGGCCGCGGTTGAGCAGTGACGCGCACAGCAGGGCCACCCCGGCATTCTTCGACGTCTTGACGTCGATCGTGCCGGACAGCCGGGTGCCGCCGACGACGCGGAGGTGCAACGGTCCGGATGCGCCCAGGGACACGATCTCGGAGTCCAGCGCCTCGCCGATACGGGCGAGCATCTCCAGGCTGAGGTTCTGGTGGCCGCGCTCGATGCGGTTGACCGCGGACTGGCTGGTGCCCAGCACGTCGGCGAGCTGGGTCTGGGTCCAGCCGCGGTGCTTGCGTGCATCCCGGATCAGAAAGCCGATACGACTCAGGTAGGCCTCGCTCATGGCGCCAGACAATATCTCATATCTGAGATATTTCCGAGTTTGGCGCGCCGGGTCTGGCCGGGGGAGTCCTGCCTACCCGCGGGCATCGTGGCAGTGGTTGACTCCTGCGCCGTGGACGCGTTCATCGCCGGACTGCCCAAGGCAGAGCTGCATGTGCACCTGGTCGGCTCCGCGTCGGT
>JACCVL010000193.1 GCA_013698185.1 Nocardioidaceae bacterium | reverse complement strand
TCGCCGACCGAGCGCAGCACGCCCCACTCGGTGAGACGGGCCGCCAGCACACTCGGCGCCTCCTCATAGATCACTGCCAGCGTGCGCAGGTCTTCTTGTCGGATGGACAGCACGCGGCCGTTGTAGTCGCCTCGCTGCGCCTGGATGCTCTTGGCATACCTCGCCAACGGTGCGACCTCAGCGGCGTCGAGGTCCTGCAGGTTCGTGAGGTCCAAGATGAGCTTGTCCGGAGCCTCCATCGCCACCGGCGAGGCCTGGCTCCCGCCGGGCAGTAGCTCCTCGACCGGGACGCCGTAGAACTTGGCGAGGTCGGACAGCTTGAGCACGGTCACCGCCCGGTCGCCACGTTCGTAGGAGCCGATGACGACCGCCTTCCAGCGGCCCTGCGACTTCTCTTCGACGGCTTGCAGTGACATGCCCTGTTGCTGCCGGATCGCACGCAGCCGCGCACCCAGCTCTCGGGAGTACTCGTTCGACACCCGGTGACCCCCAGTCCCTCTCGCAGGATTGTGACTGAGCGTGAGCGTACTGCTGTTTGGTCGCTCACCTCAACGAAATCCATATTGTTACCGAGAGACCCGCTGATCGGCTCTCAGAGCATTCCTCGCACACTGGGGCGAACCGTCACCATCGTCACATCCCATGACTCACCGTCACGCATCGCCGCGAGGCCCGCTGCTGATACGGTGACGTCGACTCGACATCCTTTAACGACCGTCCGGTGAGGCGGGTAAGGAGGTCCCTTGATGGAACGCGCAGCAGGCACGGAGCGCGTCGTCCTCGACGACCGTGATGTTGCCCGGGCTCTGACCCGGATCGCCCACGAGATCCTCGAACGCAACCGCGGCAGCGACAACCTGCTGCTGCTCGGCATCCCTCGCCGCGGCGTCCCGCTGGCGCGACGCATCGCCGACCGGATCGCGGCCGTGGAGAACATCGAGGTGCCGACCGGGTCGTTGGACGTGACGATGTATCGCGACGACCTGCGGCTGCGTCCGGCTCGGGCGCTGGAGCACACCGAGCTCCCGCCGGCGGGGGTCGAGGGCAAGACCGTCGTCCTCGTCGACGACGTGCTCTTCTCCGGTCGCACCGTCCGCTCCGCACTCGACGCCCTGCACGACCTCGGGCGGCCCCGAGCCGTCCGCCTCGCCGTGCTTGTGGACCGGGGGCACCGAGAGCTGCCGGTTCGTGCCGACTTCGTGGGCAAGAATCTCCCCACGTCGCTGGTCGAGCGGGTGCGCGTCCTGGTGGCCGAGTACGACGGGATCGACGCGGTGTGCATCACCGGGACCGGCCTGCATCCGAGCGAGGCCGACCCTGCGCGCGCGGGAGGCCTGCGGTGATCCGGCACCTGCTCAGCGCCGCCGATCTCGACCACACCGAGGCACTTCGGGTGCTGGACACTGCCGCGGAGCTGCTGGCGCTCGCTGACCGGCCGATCAAAAAGCTGCCCACGCTGCGTGGGCGCACCGTGGTCAACCTCTTCTTCGAGGACTCCACCCGGACCAGGATCTCGTTCGAGGCCGCGGCCAAGCGGTTGTCGGCCGACGTCATCACCTTCTCGGCGAAGGGGTCGAGCGTGTCCAAGGGCGAGAGCCTCAAGGACACCGCGCTGACCTTGCAGGCCCTCGGGGCCGACGCGGTGATCGTGCGGCACCAGTCCTCGGGGGCACCGCACCGCCTCGCCGCCAGCGGCTGGGTCGACGGCTCGGTCGTGAACGCCGGTGACGGCACCCACGAGCACCCCACCCAGGCGTTGCTCGACGCGTTCACCCTGCGCCGCCACCTCGCCGGTGGCGTCGGCGACCTCGACGGTCGCCGGATCACCATCGTCGGAGATGTCCTGCACAGCCGGGTGGCCCGCTCCAACGCCCTGCTGCTCGCGACGCTGGGCGCCGAGGTGACCCTGGTGGCGCCGCCGACGCTGCTGCCGGTCGGCATCGACAGCTGGCCGGTGTCCACGTCGTACGACCTCGACGGCGCGCTGGCCAAGAGCGACGCCGTGATGATGCTGCGGGTGCAGCGTGAACGCGGGGCCGCCGGTGGCTTCTTCCCCAGCGCGCGGGAGTACAGCCGCCGCTACGGCATCGACTCGCGCCGGATGGCACTGCTGCCGGACCACGCGATCGTCATGCACCCCGGTCCGATGAACCGCGGTGTGGAGATCACCGCCGAGGTCGCTGACCACGAACGCTCGGTGATCGTCGAGCAGGTCAGCAACGGGGTCGCGGTGCGGATGGCCGTCCTCTACCTGCTGCTCAGCGGTTCCGCGGGGGAGCAGGACGCATGAACCATCCGCTGCTGCTCAAGGGAGTCCGACCGCTCGGCGGACAACCCACCGATTTGCTGCTGCGCGACGGTGTCATCGCCGCCACCGGCGCCGCCGCCGTCGCCGAGGCGCCGGCCGGCACGAGCGAGCTGGACGTCGCCGGCCTGATCGCGCTGCCTGGCCTGGTCGACCTGCATACGCACCTGCGCGAGCCCGGTCGCGAGGACGCCGAGACCGTCGCGAGCGGCACCAAGGCGGCGGCCATGGGCGGCTTCACCGCGGTGCACGCCATGGCCAACACCGACCCGGTCGCCGACACCGCCGGGGTGGTGGAGCAGGTCTGGCGCCTCGGCCGCGAGGCGGGATGGTGCGACGTGCACCCGGTGGGCGCGGTCACCGTCGGCATCGCCGGGCAGCGCCTTGCCGAGCTGGGCGCGATGGCCGACTCGGCCGCCCACGTGCGCATCTTCTCCGACGACGGGCACTGCGTGTCCGACGCGGTGGTGATGCGCCGCGCGCTGGAGTACGTCAAGGCGTTCGACGGCGTGATCGCCCAGCACGCCCAGGAGCCACGGCTGACCGAGGGCGCGCAGATGAACGAGGGCCAGCTGTCTGGCCGGCTCGGCCTGGCCGGGTGGCCGGCCGTCGCCGAGGAGGCGATCGTCGCGCGCGACGTGCTGCTGGCCGCGCACGTCGGGTCCCGGCTGCACGTGTGCCACGTGTCGACGGCCGGCTCGGTGGAGATCATCCGCTGGGCCAAGACGAAGGGTTGGGACGTCACTGCCGAGGTGACCCCGCATCACCTGCTGCTCACCGACGAGCTCGCGGCCTCCTATGACCCGCTGTTCAAGGTGAACCCGCCGCTGCGGAGCGCAGAGGACGTGCAGGCCCTGCGCGAAGGCCTCGCCGATGGCGCCGTCGACGCCGTCGCGACCGACCACGCCCCGCACCCGGTCGAGGACAAGGAATGCGAGTGGTCGGCCGCCGCCATGGGCATGCTCGGCTTGGAGACCGCACTGTCGGTGGTGCAGGAGGCGATGATCGACACCGGGCTGCTCGACTGGGCGGGGGTGGCCGACCGGATGTCGACCCGACCCGCTGCCATCGGCCGGCTGCGCGGGCAGGGTCGACCGCTCAGCGCGGGCGAGCCGGCCAACCTGGTGCTGGTCGATGCCGACGCGCGCCGCACCGTACGCCCGCTCGGACTGGCGTCGCTGTCGCGCAACACCCCGTTCGCCGACCGCGAGCTGCCGGGGCGGGTGGTGGCGACGTTCCTGCGCGGGCGGCCCACCGTGCTGGACGGCCAGGCGGTCGAGCCCGGCACCGCCCGACCCGCGCCGGTGGGGAGCCTGCGGTGACCACGAACCCTGACGAAGTCGGTGCCGGACTGCTCGTGCTCGGGCTGGTGATGCTTGCTTGGGTCGCCATGGGGTGGGGCTGGCGCCGTCGCACGCGCAGCCAGTCCCGCCTTGCCGAACCCCGCTGGGTGCACGGGGTGGTGGCTGGCGCCGATCACGTCGAGTGCGGCTACGTCGGCACCACGACGGCCGGTGACTGGCTCGACCGGATCACCGCGCACGGGCTGGGTCTGCGTGGGCCGGCCGCGCTGGCCCGCGACGGTGCTGACCTGCTGGTGCTGCGCCCGGGCGCCGGCAGCTTTGCGATCCCCCGCGACGACCTGCTGGGCGTACGCCGCGAGGCCGGCATCGCCAACCGGCTCGCCCCGCGGCACCTCGGCGTGGTCGTCGTCACCTGGTGCCTGGGCGATCGGCGCCTCGACACCGGCTTCCAGCCCCGCGACACCGCCGGGCGGGAACAGATCGAGCAGCTGGTACGCCGGCTCGACCAGGAGGTGGGCCGGTGAGCGGTCGCGACGGCGCCGTCCTCGTGCTGGAGGACGGGAGGGCCTTCCACGGCCAGGCCTACGGAGCGGTCGGTGAGACCGTGGGGGAGGCGGTTTTCGCCACCGGCATGACCGGGTACCAGGAGACGCTGACCGACCCGTCGTACCGGCGCCAGGTCGTCGTCCAGACCGCCCCGCACATCGGCAACACCGGCATCAACGACGAGGACGACGAGTCCGACCGCATCTGGGTCGCCGGGTACGTCGTGCGCGACCCGTCCCCCCGGCCCAGCAGTTGGCGCTCGCGCCGCGGCCTGGGCGACACCCTCGCCGCCCAGGGTGTCGTCGCCATCAGCGGTGTCGACACCCGCGCGCTGACCCGGCATCTGCGCGAGCGCGGCGCGATGCGGGTGGGCATCTCCTCGACGACTACCGACGTCGAACAGCTGCTGGCCACTGTGCGCGCGGCGCCGACGATGACCGGTGCCGACCTCGCCGGCGAGGTGACGACACGTCAGCCGTACGTCGTGCCGGCTGTCGGGCAACGGCGGTCGTCGGTGGCCGCACTCGACCTCGGCATCAAGTCGATGACCCCGCGGCTGCTCGCCGCCCGTGGCGTCGAGGTGCATGTGCTGCCCGCCGCCACCGGCATCAGCGATGTGCTGGCCACCGGCGCCGACGGCGTCTTCTTCTCCAACGGCCCGGGTGACCCGGCGGCGACGCCGCACCCGGTCGAGCTGCTCACCGAGGTGCTCGACCGGCGGCTCCCGTTCTTCGGGATCTGCTTCGGCAACCAGCTGTTCGGGCGCGCCCTCGGCTTCGAGACCTACAAGCTCCGCTACGGCCACCGAGGCATCAACCAGCCGGTCGTGGACCGACAGACCGGCCGGGTCGCGGTCACCGCGCACAACCACGGCTTCGCCGTCCGAGCGCCCACGGACGGCCCGGTCGACACCCCATACGGCCGGGCCCAGGTGTCCCACGTCTGTCTCAACGACGATGTGGTGGAGGGCCTGCGGCTCACCGACGCGAGCGGCCGGCTCACCGCGTTCAGCGTGCAGTACCACCCCGAGGCAGCCGCCGGCCCGCACGACGCCGCCTACCTGTTCGACCGCTTTGCAGACCTGCTCAGCAGCCGAGTGGAGACCAGCTGATGCCACGCCGCACCGACCTCGAGTCCGTCCTCGTCATCGGCTCCGGCCCGATCGTCATCGGCCAGGCCTGCGAGTTCGACTACTCCGGCACCCAGGCGTGCCGGGTGCTACGAGCCGAGGGCCTGCGCGTCATCTTGGTCAACTCCAACCCGGCGACGATCATGACCGACCCCGAGCTCGCCGATGCGACCTACGTCGAGCCGATCACGCCGGAGTTCGTCGAGCGCATCATCGCCCACGAGCGGCCGGACGCTCTGCTGGCCACCCTCGGTGGGCAGACCGCTTTGAACACCGCGGTGGCGCTGGCGGAGTCCGGTGTGCTGGACAAGCACGACGTCGAGCTGATCGGCGCGTCGATCGAGGCGATCCAGCGCGGGGAGAACAGGGACTCCTTCAAGCGGATCGTCCAGGGGCTGCCGCGCGAGTGGCAGGCCGAGGTGGCTCGCTCCACCGTCTGCCACACCCTTGCCGAGTGCGTCGACGTCGCCGCCGACCTCGGCTTCCCCGTGGTCGTCCGCCCGTCGTTCACGATGGGCGGGGTGGGTTCGGGCGTCGCGCACGACGAGACCGAGCTACGCCGCGTCGCCGGCGCCGGCCTGGCCGCCAGCCCGACCGACGAGGTGCTGCTGGAGGAGGCGATCCTCGGCTGGAAGGAGTATGAGCTGGAGGTCATGCGCGATCGGGCGGACAACGTCGTGATCGTCTGCTCGATCGAGAACGTCGACCCGATGGGCGTGCACACCGGGGATTCGATCACCGTGGCTCCCGCGATGACGCTCACCGACCGCGAGTACCAGCGGATGCGGGACATCGCGATCGGGGTCATCCGCGCCGTGGGCGTCGACACCGGCGGCTGCAACATCCAGTTCGCGGTGCACCCGGGCAACGGCCGCATGGTGGTCATCGAGATGAACCCGCGGGTCTCCCGCTCCAGCGCGCTGGCCAGCAAGGCGACCGGCTTCCCGATCGCCAAGATCGCGGCCAAGGTCGCCATCGGTTACACCCTCGACGAGATCCCCAACGACATCACCGAGCAGACCCCGGCGAGCTTCGAGCCGGCCCTGGACTACGTCGTGGTCAAGGTGCCACGGTTCGCCTTCGAGAAGTTCCCGGCCGCCGACCCGCGCCTGACCACGCACATGAAGTCCGTCGGCGAGGCCATGGCCATCGGGCGCACGTTCACCGAGGCGGTCAACAAGGCGCTGCGCTCGTTGGACAGCCGTGGGGCCGCCTTCTCCTGGGCGGGCGAGCCCGGTGACCGCGACGACCTGCTGGCGCGCGTACGGGTGCCGCACGACGGGCGGCTGCGGCTGGTGATGGACGCGCTGCGGGCCGGGGTCAGCGTCGAGGCGCTGCACGAGGCGACCGCGATCGACCCGTGGTTCCTGGACCAGCTGCAGCTCATCGACGAGGTGGCCAGCACGGTGCGCGCCGCGGACAAGCTGAGCCCCCCGTTGCTGCGCGAGGCCAAGCGGTACGGCCTGTCCGACGTCCAGATCGCCGAGCTGCGAGGCATGCGGGCCGACGTCGTGCGAGGCGTACGGCACGCGCTGGGTCTGCGGCCGGTGTTCAAGACCGTGGACACCTGTGCCGCGGAGTTCGACGCCCGTACGCCGTACCACTACTCCAGCTACGAGGACGAGTCCGAGGTCGCGCCGCGCGAGCGACCGGCGGTGATCATCCTCGGTAGCGGGCCCAACCGGATCGGTCAGGGCATCGAGTTCGACTACTCCTGCGTGCATGCCGCGCTGGCCCTGTCCGAGGCGGGCTACGAGACCGTGATGGTCAACTGCAACCCCGAGACCGTGTCCACCGACTACGACACCTCCGACCGGCTGTACTTCGAGCCGCTGACGCTCGAGGACGTGCTGGAGGTAGTGCATGCCGAGAAGCAGGCGGGGCCGGTGGCAGGCGTCGTGGTCCAGCTCGGCGGGCAGACGCCGCTCGGGCTCGCGCAGGCGCTGGCCGACGATGGGGTGCCGATCGTCGGGACCTCACCGGCGGCCATTCACCGTGCCGAGGACCGCGGCGCCTTCGGTGAGGTGCTCGCCGAGGCCGGCCTGCCCGCCCCCAAGCACGGCACCGCCACGTCGTACGAGGGCGCCAAGCGGGTCGCGGACGCCGTCGGCTACCCGGTCCTGGTGCGCCCCTCGTATGTGCTCGGTGGGCGTGGCATGGAGATCGTGTACGACGACGAGGCGCTGTCGGGCTACATCCGGCGGGCCACCGAGATCTCCCCGGAGCACCCGGTGCTGGTCGACCGCTTCCTCGACGACGCGGTCGAGATCGACGTCGACGCGCTCTATGACGGCTCCGAGCTCTATCTCGGCGGCGTGATGGAGCACATCGAGGAGGCCGGGATCCACTCCGGGGACTCCGCCTGCGCGCTGCCGCCGATCACCCTCGGCCGTGAGGAGATCGACCGGATCCGCACCTCCACCGAGGCGCTGGCCCGGGGTATCGGCGTCCAAGGGCTGCTGAACGTCCAGTACGCCCTGAACGGGGACACCCTGTACGTCCTCGAGGCCAACCCGCGCGCCTCGCGGACGGTGCCGTTCGTGTCCAAGGCGACCTTCGTGCCGCTGGCGAAGGCGGCGGCCAGGGTGATGCTCGGCGCATCCATCGCCGACCTGCGCGGCGAGGGCATGCTGCCGGCCACCGGCGACGGCGCGCACCACGAACGGCACGCTCCGGTCGCGGTCAAGGAGGCGGTGATGCCGTTCAACCGGTTCCGCACCGTCGACGGGCACAGCGTCGACACCGTGCTCGGCCCCGAGATGCGCTCGACCGGTGAGGTGATGGGGATCGATGCGGGCTTCGGTACGGCCTTCGCCAAGAGCCAGGCCGGCGCGTTCGGGGGGTTGCCGACGTCGGGACGGGTGTTCTGCTCGATGGCCAACCGCGACAAGCGGCACATGATCTTCCCGATCAAGCGGCTGGCCGACCTCGGGTTCGCCATCCTCGCCACCAGCGGCACCGCTGAGGTGCTCCGCCACAACGGCGTCGAGGCCGAGGTGATCCGCAAGCTCTCCGAGCTGCCGCCGACCGAGCTGCCTGGCGACGAGGGCGGCCCCGTCCGGCACCGCTCCGGCATCGTGGCCCGCATCCTCGACGGTGACGTGGACCTGATCGTCAACACCCCGCACGGCACCACGTCGAGCGGCAACCCGCGGTTGGACGGGTACGAGATCCGCAGCGCCGCGGTGGCCCGCAACATCCCCTGCATCACCACTGTGCAGGGCCTGGCCGCGGCCGTACAGGGCATCGAGGCGCTGCTCGCCGCCACCATCGGCGTGCGGTCGCTGCAGGACTGGGCCGCCCACGTGCGCACGCCGGGCGCCGCTTTGGAGGGGCCGGTGTGAGCGCCCCGACCAGCCACGCGCCGCTGCAGGTGCCCGGGCGGGTGCTGTCGATGGAACGGGCCGGCGACTACCACCACCTGACCGTGGTGGCGCCGGGCATCGCCGAGCGGACCAGGCCGGGCTCGTTCGTGGCGCTCGCGGTGGGCGGTGACAACACTGGCATGGTGCTGCGGCGCAGCTTCTCGATCTATCGCACCCGGGGATCCGGGGTCTACGGCGGCACCGTGGAGATCGTCTTCGCGGTGCACGGCAAGGGCACCGAGTGGCTCGCCGGGCTCCGTGCCCACGACGCGCTGGATGTCATCGGACCGCTCGGGCGCCCGTTCTCGCTGCCCAAGGAGCCGGTGCCGTGCGTGCTGGTCGGTGGCGGTTACGGCACCGCGCCACTGTTCAGTCTCGCCGACCGGCTGCGCGAGCGCGGTTGCCCGGTGCACATGGTCCTCGGCGCCGCCACCGAACGGCGGCTCTTCGGCGTGCTTGAGGCGCGACGGTCGTCGCAGTCGGTCGACGTCACGACCGATGACGGCTCAGTCGGCGTCCACGGGCAGGTCACCGCCGTGCTGCCGAGGCTGCTGGCGCGGACCGAGGCCGCCGTGGTGTACGCCTGCGGGCCGATGGGCATGCTTCGCGCCGTCGCCGCGGTGGCCGAGCAGCACGGGGTGTGGAGCCAGTGCGCCGTCGAAGAGGCCATGGCCTGCGGGGTCGGGGTGTGCATGACATGCGTGCTACCCGTACGCGGCGACGACGAGGTCGTGCGGATGGTGCGTTCCTGCACCGAAGGGCCGGTGTTCCGCGGCGACCGGGTGCTGTGGGACCAGGTCGGCACGGTGCCGGCCGAGGCCCACGGTGCGCCACGGACGGCGGGACACTGATGACCCGCCGCCCACCGACCCACCCAACGGCCGACCCAGCGGCCGACCCAGCGGCCGTGCCTGCGATCGATCCCGACGAGGTCGACCTGGCCGTCGAGATCGCCGGCGTGCCGTTCGCGACGCCGGTGATGACCGCCTCCGGCTGTGCGGCGGCCGGCCGGGAGCTGGCGCCCTTCCTCGACGTCGCCGCAATCGGCGCCGTGGTCACCAAGTCGGTCCTGCTGGACCCGCGTTCGGGCCGGGCCACGCCGCGGATGGTCGAGACGCCATCGGGCATGCTCAACTCCATCGGCCTGCAGGGCCCCGGAATCGACGCCTTCCTG
This sequence comes from Nocardioidaceae bacterium, assembly GCA_013698185.1. Classification (GTDB taxonomy): domain Bacteria; phylum Actinomycetota; class Actinomycetes; order Propionibacteriales; family Nocardioidaceae; genus JACCVL01. Next base: position 753 of record JACCVL010000193.1, on the reverse strand, counting down.
GCCTCGGACCTGCCGTGGCTGGTGCAGCAGGGCGCCCAGCCGGTGGTCAGCATCGCCGGCGGGTCGCTGGGGGAGTACGCCGAGCTCGGGCGGCGCGTCGGGGCGGCGCCCGGCGTCGCCGCGGTCGAGATCAACATCTCCTGTCCCAATGTCGAGAACCGGGGGCTGGTGTTCGCCTGCGACCCGTTCGCCGCGGCGCGCGCGGTCTCCGCTGCGCGCCGCGGCATCCCCAAGGACATCCCGGTGCTGGCCAAGCTGTCACCCGATGTCACCGACATCGTGGTCGTGGCCGAGGCGGTGATGGAGGCCGGCGCCACCGGGTTGTCGCTGGTCAACACCACACTCGGCCTGGAGATCGACCCGGTGACGCTGCGACCGGCGCTCGCGGGGGTGACTGGGGGGTTGTCCGGACCGGCCATCCGGCCGATGGCGCTGCGCTGCGTGTGGCAGGTGCACGCCGCCCTGCCCGACGTCCCCCTCATCGGCATCGGGGGAGTCCGCACCGGCTTCGACGCGCTGCAGTTCCTCGCCGCCGGCGCCACGGCCGTGCAGGTCGGGACCGTCACCTTCCATGACCCGTCGTCGCCGGCCCGGGTCGGTCACGAGTTGCGTGCCGAGCTCGCTGCCCGTGGTGCCATCTCACCGCGCGAGGTGGTCGGTGTCGCGCACCGGCCGGCGGGCACGCCGGCGTCCCGCGAGGAGGCGCCGGCGTGATCACCCCCTTCGGCGCCCGACTGGCGGCCGCGCTGGACC
>JACCVL010000172.1 GCA_013698185.1 Nocardioidaceae bacterium | reverse complement strand
CCCCAGTGGTCCGGGTGGAGCCGGCGGCCCCGGCGGCCCTCCCGGTGGACGTCCCGGCGGACCGGGCCGTGCCGGTCGGGGTGGCACCCAGGGGGCCTTCGGGCGCCCCGGCGGTCCCTCGCGACGTGGCCGCAAGTCCAAGCGGGCCAAGCGCCAGGAGTTCGACAACATGCAGGCCCCGGTCACCGGTGGTGTGCGGCTGCGCAAGGGTGAGGGCGAGACGGTCCGGCTGGCCCGTGGCGCCTCGCTCACCGACTTCGCCGAGAAGATCGGCGTCGACCCGGCCTCGCTCGTGCAGGTCTTGTTCCACCTCGGTGAGATGGTGACCGCCACCCAGTCGGTCAACGACGAGACCTTGCAGGTTCTCGGCACCGAGCTGGAGTACAACGTCGAGGTCGTCTCGCCCGAGGACGAGGACCGCGAGCTGCTCGACTCCTTCAACCTCGAGTTCGGCCAGGACGAGGGCGACGAGGCCTTGCTGGCCCCTCGGCCGCCGGTCGTGACGGTGATGGGGCACGTCGACCACGGAAAGACCAAGCTGCTCGACGCGCTGCGCAACGCCAACGTCGTCGACGACGAGGCCGGTGGCATCACCCAGCACATCGGCGCCTACCAGGTGGCGACGGAGGTCGACGGCAGCGAGCGCAAGATCACCTTCATCGACACTCCCGGTCACGAGGCGTTCACCGCCATGCGGGCCCGCGGCGCACAGGCGACCGACATCGCGGTGCTGGTGGTGGCCGCGGATGACGGTGTCATGCCGCAGACGGTGGAGGCGTTGAACCACGCCAAGGCGGCCAACGTGCCGATCGTGGTGGCGGTGAACAAGGTCGACAAGCCCGACGCAGACCCGACCAAGGCCCGTGGCCAGCTCACCGAGTACGGCTTGGTGCCGGAGGAGTACGGCGGGGACACCATGTTCGTCGATGTTTCGGCGAGGGCCGGGACCGGACTCGAGCAGCTGCTCGAGTCGATCGTGCTGACCGCCGACGCCTCGCTGGACCTGCGGGCCAACCCCGAGCAGGACGCCCAGGGGCTGTCGATCGAGGCCCACCTCGACCGCGGCCGCGGCCCGGTCGCCACCGTCTTGGTGCAGCGCGGCACCTTGCGTGTCGGCGACTCCGTGGTGGCAGGCCCCGCCTACGGTCGGGTGCGCGCCATGTTGGACGAGCACGGCGGCAACGTCGAGGCGGCGCTGCCGTCCCGACCGGTTCTGGTGCTCGGCCTGACCGCGGTTCCCGGTGCCGGCGACAACCTGATGGTGGTCGACGACGACCGCATCGCCAGGCAGATTGCCGAGCGGCGGGAGGCTCGCGAGCGCAACGCGCTGCTGGCCCAGCGCACCGGTCGTCGCACCCTCGAGGACTTCATGTCCAGCATGGAGAAGGGCGAGTCCGACGAGCTGTTGCTCATCCTCAAGGGCGACGTGTCCGGTTCGGTCGAGGCTCTGGAGGACGCCTTGGCCGCGCTCGACGTCGGCGAGAACGTGTCGCTGCGGGTCATCGACCGCGGAGTCGGTGCCATCACCGAGACCAACGTCAACCTGGCAGCGGCGTCCAACGCCGTCATCATCGGCTTCAACGTCCGGCCGCAGGGCAAGGCGACCGAGCTGGCTGACCGCGAGGGTGTCGAGATCCGCTACTACTCGGTGATCTACAACGCCATCGAGGAGATCGAGGCGGCGCTGCGGGGCATGCTCAAGCCGGAGTTCGAGGAGGCCCAGCTGGGCACGGCGGAGATCCGCGAGGTGTTCCGCTCGTCCAAGGTGGGCAACATCGCTGGCTGCATGGTCACCGGTGGGGTCATCCGGCGTAACGCCAAGGCCAGGTTGCTGCGCGACGGCGCCGTCGTCGCCGACAACCTCGACCTGTCGAGCCTCAAGCGGTTCAAGGACGACGCCACCGAGGTCCGTGAGGGCTTCGAATGCGGTCTGACTTTGCGTGGGTACAACGACATCAAGATCGGTGATGTCGTCGAGTCCTTCGAGATGCGCGAGCTTGCCCGCCCCTGACCCGCACCCCGCACCCCGCACCCCAGGGGGGAGCGGGGCGGGGCGGGCTGGGCGATGATGGGCGCCGTGTTCGTCGGCGCCGTCCAGCTCGACCTGCTACTCGGCGACGTCGGCTCGCTCAAGCACAAGCGTGCCGTCGTCCGCCCGCTGCTCGCCGAGCTGCGGCGCCGCTTCGACGTGGCTGCCGCGGAGACCGACGCCCAGGAGCTCTGGCGCCGCACCACGGTGGGCGTCGCCACGGTCTCCGGCACCGCCGAGCAGGTCGCCTCGGTGTGCGACGCGGTCGAGCGCTGGGCGTGGACCCGCCCCGAGGTCGAGGTCGTGCGGGTGACCCGCTCGGTCCGCTCGATCGACGACTGAGGCGCCCCGTCTAGGTGTGATGCCCAGAGACGTTGGTCGAGATTGTGCGACGACACGGCCTGATGCTCGTTGATGAGTGAAGACCCCCCGGTGTGGAGTGGAGCTACTAGGAACCGCTCCGCGACCAGGAGGTCTTCATGTCACACGCTACCCATGCCAACGCTGCGCTGACGTTTCGTGCCCGACTTCGGTTGGCGCGTCTGATCGTCGATCACGACTGGTCAATCCCTCGAGCCGCGGAACGTTACGACGTGTCGTGGAAGACCGCTAGGAAATGGGCTGACCGCTACGCCGCCGAGGGGCCTGCCGGGATGCTCGACCGGTCCTCGCGTCCGCACCACCAGCCCAACCGAACCCCGCAGCCCATGGTTCGCAAGATCGTGCACCTGCGCTGGAAGCAAAGGCTCGGACCGGTCGAGATCGGTGACCGACTGGGAATGGCTACCTCGACCGTGCACGCGGTGTTGGTGCGGTGCCGGATCAACCGGCTGACCCACATCGATCGGGCCACCGGTGAGCCGATCCGACGCTACGAGCATGAGCGCCCAGGTGACCTGATCCACGTCGACGTCAAGAAGCTCGGCAGGGTCCCCGACGGCGGCGGGTGGCGCTACGTCGGACGTCAGGAGGGAGAGAAGAACCGCTCAGCGACCGCGACTCGAACGGGAGGACCGCGCAGCAAACACGGCAACCCGCTGATCGGGACGTGCTACCTGCACACCGTTGTCGACGACCACTCACGCGTCGCTTACGTCGAGGCCCATGACGACGAAACCAAGGAGACCGCCACCGAGGTGCTCCGTAATGCCGTTGCCTGGTTCGCAGCGCGCGGCGTGAACGTCCAGCGCGTCCTCAGCGACAACGGCAGCTGCTACCGCAGCAACCTGTGGCGCGAAACCTGCACAGACCTCGGCATCACCTCTAAGCACACTCGCCCTTACCGACCGCAGACCAATGGCAAAATCGAGCGGTTCCACCGCACCCTGGCCGAGGGCTGGGCCTTCAAGAAGTTCTACACCTCCGAGACCGTCCGACTCGCGGCCCTGCGACCATGGGTCCACCAGTACAACCACCACCGGCCCCACTCAGCAATCGGGAAGGCCGCACCCATCACCAGGTTGGACAACCTGGCTGGGCATCACATCTAGGCTTGACTGTCCCCATCGCTACACCGTTCGAGGAGTAGAGCAATGGCGTCGCCACGAGTCCGCAAGATCGCCGAGCGCATCCACGTGATCGTCGCCGAGATGCTCGAGCGCAGGGTCAAGGACCCGCGGCTGGGTTTCGTCACCGTCACCGACGTGCGCCTGACTGGCGACACCCAGCAGGCGACCGTCTTCTACACCGTCCTCGGCGAGCTCGCCGACATCGAGGGGACCGCGGTCGCCCTGCAGAGCGCCACGGGTGTCATCCGCTCCGAGGTCGGCAGACAGCTGGGCATGCGGCACACGCCGTCGATCCACTTCGTCCTCGACGCGGTGCCTGACAACGCCCGCCACATCGATGACCTGCTGGCGCGTGCGCAGGCCAATGACGCCGAGGTCGCCCGCCGGGCGGCGGGCGCATCGTATGCGGGCGACGCGGACCCGTACCGGCACCCCGATGACGAAGCCCCAGGCGTCGACGACGACTCCCGCTGAGGTGCCTGCACCAGGGGCTCCCGGCGGGATCGTGGTCGTCGACAAGCCGGCCGGTTTGACCTCGCACGACGTGGTGGCCCGCATTCGCCGGCTGGCCGGCACCCGGCGCGTCGGGCACGCGGGGACCCTGGACCCGATGGCCACCGGCGTGCTGGTGGTCGGTGTCGACCGCGGCACCCGCCTGCTCGGGCACCTTGCAGCGACCCGCAAGGTCTACGCGGCAACCGCCCGGCTGGGAGTTACCACCACCACCGACGACGCCCAGGGCGAGGTCACCGCCCGGTCGCCGACCGGACAGATCAGCGAGCGGCAGGTACGCGCCGCCGCGTCGGCCTTCACCGGTGACATCGAGCAGGTCCCGTCGACGGTCTCTGCCATCAAGGTCGACGGCGAGCGTGCCCATGCCCGGGCAAGGCGCGGTGAGCAGGTGCGGCTCGTGCCCCGGCCGGTCACCGTGCACACGCTCACCGTGACTGCGGTCCGGGTCGGGCCCGAGCACATCGACCTGGATGTGGTCGTGGAGTGCTCGTCGGGCACCTACATCCGCGCCCTCGCCCGCGACCTGGGTGCGCGGCTCGGCGTCGGTGGGCACCTGACGGCACTGCGGCGTACCGCCGTGGGACCGTTCGGGGTCGATGTCGCGCACGCACTCAACGATCTGGACCAGCACGGCGTGGAGATGCTGACGCTCGCCGAGGCCGCGGGGGCAGTGTTCCCGGTGGTTCAGTGCGAGGCTGGCGTGGCGGAGGCGGTGTCGCACGGGCGGGTGCTCGACCCGGCACCCGCGGCACCGGACGGAACGGTCGCGCTGGTGGACTCCGGTGGACGACTGCTGGCGCTGTACGACCGGGCGCGCGGTACGGCTCGCGCACTGGTGGTCTTCGAACCCGCGTGAAACGTACAGGTTTCGCCACGGTGTCAACGGGCACTGGAAGGCGTCACTCGACGATGCGGGAGGGCTCATGAGCGCCGACCTCGGGTCTCCGCGCCATCTCGACTCCTCCGGGCCGGCTCCTTACGCGGTCACCGTGCTGGCCCCGCTGGGTGACCCCGAGGCCCGTACGGATCTCGAACGACCCGAGGCTGCCGTGCTCGAGGTCTTCAACGCGGTGGCCCGCCTCACCCAGGTCGCCGGGCGCGCTCCCACCCAGGTCGTTCCGGTGCGCCGCAAGGAGCAGCCCGTGCCCTACGGCGCGCGCCGCCGCTCGGTGGAGATGCTGGACGCGACGACGCTGGAGGATGTCGCCGACGCTCTGGCCGACGACGCGCCGCGGGTGGTGCATGCGGTGGGCTGGGAGGCCGGGGTGGTGGCGGTCGCCGTTCGCCAGAGCAACGTCACCCCCGAGGGGATCGCGAACTCGGTCGTGGTGCTCGAGCCGTTGGGTGCACCCGGCTCGCCCGAGTGGAGTCTCGCCGACCATGCCGCCGCACTCGTGGTGCAGTCCGAGACCGACCGGCGCTCGTCGTTGCGTCATGGCATCGCCGCTGGTCTTCTGCACGTCGTCCCGCCCGCCGCGCCGCGATGTCCGGTCGACCTCGCCACCGACGGGCCGTTCGAGCGGGGCGCCGTGCTCGCCGTCGTCGGTGACGGGCTGGACGGCTGGGTGCTGGACGTGGTCGAGCGCATCCTGCGTGCGTCCGCCGATGTGCACGTCGTGTTTGCCGGCAGGGCAGGACGAGACTCGCGCGAACGCCTGCACGCGCGGGTGGTGCGGTCGTGGTCGCCGGCCATGTCTGCCCGAGTCCACGCCTCCGCCTTGGTGACCTGGCCGCTGTTGGCGCAGGTCGACGGCGTCGTCGACATCTGCACGCCTCCGTCGGTGCCGCGGGCCGCACTGGCTGCCATGTCCGCGTCGCGCCCGGTGCTGGCACTGGGGGACAGCCCCGCGGCCGACGTCGTGGACCACGGCCAGACGGGGCTCTGCCTGACCGGCCCCGACCCGAGCCGGCTGGCGGCGGGGATCGGCCGGGTGGCCGGCAACGGCGAGCTCTTGCGTCGGCTGGGTCGAGCCGGCCGCGAGCGGTGGGCCGGCGAGCACGCCCCCCACGTACGGGCCGAGCGGTTGGCGGCGGTCTACGACGAGGTGGCCGACTGAACCGTGCCGGCCAGGTCAGCGGTCACGTCGCCAGGGTCGAGCTCGGGCGATACCGAGCCGTCGGGCAGCGCTCGGGTGGCCACCAGCTGCTCGGCCACGAGTCGCAGCTTGACGTTGTGGTGCTGGGAGTAGCGCCGCAACACCGCGAACGCGCGCTGCTGGTCGAGCTCGAACCTCTCCATCAAGATGCCCTGCGCCAGACCGACGAGGTGCCGGGAGTCGACGGCCCTGCGCAGGTGCTGCTCGGTCCGGGATCGGCCCAGAGCCACCGACGCGTGCGCGGCATAGATCTCCCCCACGTGGAGATCTTCTTCGTCGAAATGGCCGGGCTCCGCGGAGTAGAGGTTCAACGCGCCCAGCGCCTCGTCGTCGTGAAAGAGCTGGATGCCCATCGTGCTGCGCAGCCCCAGGTCCTTGGCTCGCGCTGCCCACCTCGGCCACCGCCCGTCGGCCAGGGTGTCGTCGATGACATAGCTGTGGCCGTCGACGAAAGCCTGCAGGCAGGGACCCTCACCAAGCTCGTACTGTGCCTGGTCGCCCTCGCGCACCACCTCGTGCGACGCCGCACCGGTCTCGACCCGCTTGGTCCGCGTCTCGCAGTAGGAGATGCCCGCGTAGTGGCAGTCGAGGGCCTCCAGCGACAGCTCGACGATGCGCTCAAGGGTCTCGTCGACGCTCGTCGGGGCCTCGTTGAGGCTCCGCGCTACCTCGGCGAAGTCGTCTCGGTGCGGAGATCTCATGGGGGATTGTTGCACCTTGAGTCCCGAGCGGAGACCAGCTCACGGCCACCGGCCGCGGGGCGGGCGGGTCTACCCACCCGGCGCGTGCAGCGGCGACATCCCTCCGAGCCGGGTCCGGCCCGTGAGAGACTCGGCTCAGCGCCTGCCCCTGCACACCCCAGACCCGCCCGGAGAGCACCCTGACGACCTATGACGTGGCGCACGAGCCGGTGGTCGAGTCCAAGAAGTTGCGACTCGCCGGGCTTGCCGTCCACGTCTACACCGCGAGCGGCTCGGTGCTGGCGCTGCTCATCGTCGTGGCCGCCATGGATGGTGACGCCATCCGGGCCCTGTGGCTCGGCCTCGCCGCCCTGATCATCGACGGCACCGACGGCATGCTCGCCCGCAGACTGCGGGTGAAGCAGACGATCCCGTGGTTCGACGGCGCCAGGCTCGACGACATCGTCGACTACCTCACCTACGCCTTCGCGCCGATGGTGCTGCTGTGGACCGGCGGCTACCTGCCCGAAGGCGCCGGAGGAGCGACGCTGGCGGCGCTACCGCTGCTGGCCTCCAGCTACCAGTTCTGCCGTGTCGATGCCAAGACCGAGGACCACTTCTTTCTCGGCTTCCCCAGCTACTGGAACGTGGTCGCCTTCTACGTGGTGGTGCTGGGTCTCAGCCAGCTGCAGACCGGTGCGCTGCTGGTCGCGTGCGCGGTCCTGGTGTTCGTGCCGGTGCGCTACATCTACCCGTCGCGTACCGTCGCGTTCCGACGGCTCAACCTCGCGTTGACCGCTGGCTGGCTGACGGCGTACGCCGCGTTGCTCACCCAGATGCCCGACCCGCATCCAGCCATCGTCGCGGTGTCGCTGGCCTACCTGGGTTACTACGCCGCGCTCAGCATCTATCTGACCGTCAACGGCCGGCGCCAGCGGGCCTGAGTCGATGGTCCTCGGTCTCGGGGCGGCGCTGCTGGCGGCTGCCGCGTACGGCTCGGCCGCGCTGCTCCAGGCCACCGCGGCCCGACGCGTCCCGGCCGCCAGCGGGCTCGACCCCAGGCTGCTGGTGCGACTGCTGGGGGAGCCCGCGTTCGTGGCGGCGATGGTGCTGAACATTCTGGGCTTCGTGCTGCACCTGGCCGCGATCCGGCTGCTGCCACTGTTCGTGGCGCAGGCAGGTATCGCGGTCAGTCTCGCGGTCACCGCGTTGCTCGCCGTGCGGGTCTTCGCCGACCCGCTGACCGTGCCCGAGTGGGCGGCGGTCGGCGGGGTCTGCGTCGGCCTGGCGCTACTGACCGGTGCAGCCGGTGCGGCCGGGGACGAGCGCGGCACCGGTGCGCTCGAGGCGTGGCTGGCTGCCGGACTGCTGGTCACTGCCACGGTGGGCGCAGTCGCGGCG
>JACCVL010000133.1 GCA_013698185.1 Nocardioidaceae bacterium | reverse complement strand
GTGCCTCGTGCACGTCGGTGTCCTTGCCCCACAGCCACGTGCCGAGACCGAGCCGGGACACGCGCAGTCCGGTGCGTCCCACCTGCCGTTGCTGCATGGCCGCGAGGTTAGTGGCACCGGCCACCCCGTCGGGGTCTAGGCTCGCCGCGACCCACGCCTGAGTCGTCGAGCCGGTGGGCATCGCGCTGCGGAGGTCACATGCGACTCGGGGTCAACATCGGCTACGTCGCCGGCGCCTCGGCAGACGACCACGTCGAGCTCGCGGTCGAGTCCGACCGGCTCGGCTACTCGGTGGTCTGGGCCGCCGAGGCGTACGGCTCCGACGCGCCGACGGTGCTGGCGTTCATCGCCGCACGCACCGAGCGCATCGACATCGGCAGCGCCATCATGCAGATCCCCGCCCGAACGCCGGCAATGACCGCCATGACCGCCGGCACCCTGGACCTGCTCTCCCATGGCCGGTTCCGGCTGGGGCTGGGGGTCTCCGGCCCCCAGGTCTCGGAGGGCTGGCACGGGGTGCGCTTCGACAAGCCGCTGGCGCGGACGAGGGAGTACGTCGACGTGGTGCGGCTTGCGCTGGCCCGCCACAGCGTCAGCTATGCCGGGGAGCACCTGCGATTACCGTTGCCCGACGGCCCCGGCAAGGCCCTCAAGCTGATGATCCAGCCGCAGCGTCCGGACCTCCCGATCTACCTGGCCGCGGTCGGCCCGCGGAACCTCGAGCTCACCGGCGAGATCGCCGACGGCTGGCTGGCGATCTTCTTCGCCCCCGAGCACGCGGACGTCTCGCTCACGCCGCTGCGCGCCGGGGTCGAGCGCTCGGGACGCGGCATGAACAGCATCGACGTGACCGCGACGGTGCCGGTGGTCGTGGGCACCGACCTGGACGCGTGCGCGGAGCAGCTGCGCGCGCACACCGCCTTGTACGTGGGGGGCATGGGCAGCCGCACGCAGAACTTCTACAACCGGCTGGCGCGCCGGATGGGCTTCGAGGCCGCCGCCCAGGACATCCAGGATCTCTACCTGGATCGTCGGCATCGAGAGGCCGCAGCAGCAGTCCCCTTCGACCTGATCGACCAGACGGCGCTGCTCGGACCGCTGGAACGCATCACCGAGCGCCTGTACGCGTACGCCGACGCCGGTGTGACCACCCTCGCCGTCAGCTCCAACGCAGCGACGGTCGAGGAACAGGTCGTGACCCTGCGCGCCTTGGCGACGGCCATGGATGCCAGCGGGCTGCGAGACTGAGATGGGGGTTTGACCGGTGGCCGACTGGCTGCAGGTGGCGTTCCTGGGCGTGCTGCAGGGGCTGACGGAGTTCCTGCCGATCTCGTCGTCGGCGCACCTGCGTATCTTCCCCGAGCTGTTCGGGTGGGGCGACCCCGGCGCCGCGTTCACGGCGGTGGTGCAGATCGGGACCGAGGCGGCCGTCCTGCTGTTCTTCCGCCGCGACATCTGGCGTATCGGCGCAGCCTGGCTGCGCTCGCTGGTCGACCCGCGGTGGCGCGGTCAGCGTGATGCGCTGATGGGGTGGTACATCATCGTCGGCTCACTGCCGATCGTCGCGCTGGGGATCGCGTTCAAGGACGTTATCGAGACCGACCTGCGCAGCCTGTGGATCGTCGGGTCGACCTTGATCGGGCTGGGTCTGGTGCTGGGCCTGGCCGAGCGGGTCGGCGCCCGCAGCCGATCGCTGGACAAGCTGGGGTGGCGGTCGGCGGTGCTGCTCGGGCTGGCGCAGGCGCTCGCCCTCGTCCCCGGCGTGTCGCGCTCGGGCGCCACCATCAGCATGGGGCTCTTCCTCGGGTACGAGCGGGAGGCCGCCACCCGCTTCGCGTTCCTGCTCGCGATCCCGGCCGTGGTCGGCGCCGGCGCCTTCGAGCTCAAGGACGCGGTCGGCGGCGACAACCTGTACTCCCCGCTGGAGACGCTGCTCGCCACGGTCGTCGCCTTTGTCGTCGGCTATGCGACGATCGCCTGGCTGTTGCGCTACGTGTCCACCCGCTCGTACGCGCCCTTCGTCGTCTACCGGGTCGCCCTCGGCGCCGGGGTGCTGGTGCTGCTGGGCGCCGGTGTGCTCACGGCCTGAGCCTCACAGCCAGCCGCTGCGTTTGAACGCGAGCCACAACCCGTACGAGATCCCGAGCATGAACCCGAGCGCAATCGGGTAGCCGTACGTCCACTTCAGCTCGGGCATCTGGTCGAAGTTCATGCCGTAGATGCTCGCGACCAGGGTCGGGGCGAGGAACAGCGCGGCCCAGGCCGAGATGCGCCGGACGTCGTCGTTCTGCTGCACGGTGATCTGGGCCAGGTGGGCCGACAGTACGTCGTCCAGCAGGTGGTCGAGTGACTCCACCACCTCGCTCACCCGCATGACGTGGTCCGCGACGTCGCGGAAGAACGGGATCGCGTCCGGCCCGAGCTCGTCGACGTCGTCGCGGACGAAGCGGCCCAGCGGCTCCCGCAGCGGCTGCACCGCCCGGCGTGCCTCGAGGACCTCGCGCTTGAGCCGGTAGATGCGCTCGGAGTCGCGGCTACGCGTGGGGGAGAACACCGAGCGCTCGACCTCGTCCACGTCGAGCTCCAGCTCCGCGGCCACGTCGGCGTAGCGGTCCACGATGCCGTCGATGACAGCGTGCAGGCCGGCCACCGGGCCGTGGCCGAGGACCTCCACGTGCTCCTCCGCGCTCCGGCGCAGGTCCCCGAGGCCCTTTCCCTGGCCGTGCCGGACGGTCACGAGATAGTCGCTGCCGACGAAGATCGCCACCTCTCCGGTCTGCACGTCGTCGTCGGCTGCGTACGCGAGGGTCTTGAGCACCAGGAACAAGCCGTCGCCGTAGCGCTCCATCTTGGGGCGCTGGTGGGCGCTGACCGCATCCTCGACGGCCAACGGGTGCAGGCCCAGCTCGGCGGCGTAGGCCGCCAGCTCATCGGCGTCGGGCTCCAGCAGCCCGAGCCACAGGAAGCCACCGGTCCGCCTGGCCTCCTCGCGGGCAGCGTGGACGTCGCCTCGGTGCGCGGGCTCGTCGATGCGTTCGCCGCTGCGGTACACGGCACAGTCGATGATCACGCCGCCATTGTGGCCCTCGCCTACGCTGGACGGTCATGGCCACTCTCATCCTCGTCCGGCACGGACGCACCTCGGCCAACGTCGCGGGCGTCCTCGCCGGCCGCTCTCCCGGTGTGCACCTCGACGATGCCGGCCGCGAGCAGGCACGACATGTCGGCGAGCGGCTGTCCGCGCTGTCGGTGGCCCGCCTGGTGACCGGCCCGCTGGAGCGGACGGTGGAGACCGGGCGGGCGATCGCCCGGGCCCAGCGTGCTGAGCTGCGGCTGCGACGCGACCGCGGCCTCACCGAGTGCGGCTACGGCACGTGGACCGGGCGCGCCATCAAGGACCTGGCCAAGGAACCGTTGTGGAGATCCGTGCAGGCGCACCCCAGCGGGGTCACGTTTCCCGACGGTGAGTCGATGGCCGACATGGTGCACCGTGCCGTCGCGACGGTCCGCCTGCACGACTCCCAGGTCGCCGACGAGCACGGCTCCGACGCGCTGTGGGTGGCGGTGAGCCACGGCGACGTGATCAAGGCCATCCTCGCCGACGCTCTCGGCCTGCACCTGGACCAGTTCCAGCGCATCGTCGTAGACCCCGCCTCGGTGAGCGTGGTGCGCTACACCGCGCATCGGCCGTTCGTCCTGCACGTCAACGACCACGGCAACGACCTGTCCGGCCTCCAGCCACCGCCGCGCAAGCGGCGACGCGGACGTCGCTCGGCGGCGGTGGCCGAGGCGGACTCCGACGCCGTCCCGGGGGGCGGCGCGGGACCCTCCAGCACCCCGGCGGCATAGGCTCGGAGCATGCTCGTGCACCGTCACAATCCGCCCGACCGGTTCGTGGTCGGCACCGTCGGCGAGCCCGGGGCACGCACGTTCTTCCTCCAGGCACGGTCGGGTCGCCTCGTCACCAGCGTGTCGCTGGAAAAGGAGCAGGTCGCGATCCTGGCCGAGCGCATCGGTGTGCTGCTGGACGAGCTGGTTCGCACCGGCGACGTCCCGGCGGGCGACGCGCTCGCCACCAGCACCGACATCGACCCGCTCGACCAACCGTTGGTCGAGGAGTTCCGGGTCGGGACGATGACGCTGTCGTGGGACGGCGACGACAAGCAGGTGGTCATCGAGGCCTTCCCCGTCGGGGAGGACGACGTCGAGCCGGGTGACAGCGAGGCCGACGACGACACCGAGAGCGGGCCTGGCCTCGACGACGCCGCCGAGGTGAGTGACGGCGACGAGGGTGGTGCCTCTGAGGTGCTGCTCGTGCGGCTCGGGCCTGCCGCAGCGCGCGCCTTCGCCGACCGTGCCGACACCGTCGTGTCGGCGGGCAGACCGCCGTGCCCGTTCTGCGGCCAGCCGCTCGACCCGGCCGGCCACCTGTGTCCGCGCGCCAACGGCTACAAACGGGTCGCTCGTTGACCAGCGGCAGCCCGCTCCCGGCCACCGAGCCGTCGATGCGGGAGGTGCTGAGCCGCGGCGAGCTTCAGATCGACGGGCGGGTGCTGCCGGCGTCCAACGCCACCTTCGTCGGCGAGGTGTGCCTGGACGGGGTGGCGGCGCGGTGCGTCTACAAGCCGGTGCGGGGCGAGCGGCCGCTGTGGGACTTCCCCACGGGCACGCTCGCCGCGCGGGAGGTCGCCGCGTACGAGGTCTCGCTCCGAGCGGGCTGGCAGGTCGTGCCGACGACCGTGCTGGCCGACGGGCCCTTCGGGGCCGGCATGGTGCAGGAGTGGATCGACACCGACGACGAGGAGCTCGTCGACCTCGTCCCGCAGGGCGAGCTGCCGACCGGCTGGCGGCACGTGCTTGATGCCTGGGACGCCACCGAACGCCCTGTCTCGCTGGTTCATGCCGATGAGCCGGGCCTGCGCCGGATGGCGTTGTACGACGTCGTCGTCAACAACGCCGACCGCAAGGCCGGCCACCTGCTGTCCGCCGGCGGTGCCGTACGGGGCTGCGACCACGGCTTGACGTTCCACACCGACGACAAGCTTCGTACCGTGCTGTGGGGCTGGGCCGGCGACCTGCTCGACGACGAGGACCTCGAGCCGGTGCAGTGGCTCCTGCACGAGCTGAGCGGCACCGGACGCAGCGCCCTGCGAGACCTGCTGGGCGGCCTGCTGGACGCGGCCGAGCTGGCCCGGCTGGGGGCCCGGCTGCGCCGGCTGGCCCAGCGCCGCCGGTTTCCACAGCCGCCGGAGAGCTGGCGAGCCGTGCCGTGGCCGATCTTCTGACCGGCGGCCGTTAGGGTTTCCGGCATGCGTGCCTGGGCCTCACCATCGGTCCCCTCGCTCGCGGCCGGGGATCTCGGCGCCGGGGACGCGCTGTCGGTGCACGACACGGCCAGCGGTGGACGCGAGCGACTGGCCCCGCACGGCCGCGCCGGGCTCTACGTGTGTGGCATCACCCCCTACGACGCCACCCATCTAGGCCATGCGGCCACCATGTTGGCCTTCGACCTGATGCAGCGGGTGTGGCTCGACGCCGGGCTCGAGGTCGCCTACACCCAGAACGTCACCGACATCGACGACCCGCTGCTGGAGCGGGCGGAGCGGGACGGGATCGACTGGCGGGACCTGGCCGACCGCGAGGTGCAGCTCTTCCGCGGCGACATGGAGGCCTTGCGCCTGCTGGCCCCGCAGCACTATCCGGGCGTGGTCGAGTCGATGGACCTCGTGGTGGCCGCGGTGGGGCGGCTGTGCAGAGCGGGGGTCACCTACCAGGTCGACGGCGACGTCTACTTCGAGGCGAGCCGCCTGGGCGACGCCTTCGGCCAGGTGAGCGGCCTCGACGCCGACGAGATGCGCCGGCTCTTCGCCGAGCGCGGCGGAGACCCGGACCGGCCGGGCAAGCGGGCTCCGCTCGACTGGCTGCTGTGGCGCGTGGAGCGGCCCGGTGAGCCGGCGTGGGAGTCGCCGTTCGGGCGCGGTCGACCCGGCTGGCACGTCGAGTGCGCTGCCATGGCCGTCGAGCACCTCGGCATGGGCTTCGAGGTGCAAGGCGGTGGCAGCGACCTGGCCTTTCCCCACCACGAGATGTCGGCGGCCGAGGCGGAGACGGCGTTCGCCGCCCGGCCGTTCGCGCAGGCGTACGTGCACGCGGGCATGGTCGGCATCGACGGCGAGAAGATGAGCAAGTCCCGCGGCAACCTCGTGCTGGTGTCGGACCTGCTGCGACGAGGCGCCGACCCGATGGCGCTGCGGCTGGCGCTGCTCGCCCACCACTACCGCTCGGACTGGTCCTGGACCGACGACGACCTGGCTGACGCCGAGCGGCGGCTGACCAGCTGGCGCACGGCGGTCGACGGGGGCGGCTCGCCCGACGTCGGTGCGGTGGTGGCGGCACTGCGCGCAGCGCTGAGCGACGACCTGGACGCTCCGCGCGCGCTGACCGTCGTCGACGACTGGGCGGTGCCCGGGCAGTCGGGGATGGTCGGCGGTGGTACCCACGACGCGCGCCCGGTCGCGGTGGCCGTGGACGCGTTGCTCGGCGTGGCCCTCTGACGCTGGTCGTCAGCCGGTGTCGGCGTCGCGCTGGCGCCGCTTGAGGTAACGCTCGAACTCCCGCGCGATGGCGTCGCCGCTGGCGTCGGGGAGCTCGCTGGTGTCCAGCGCGGCCTCGAGCGCCTCGACGTACTCCGCCACCTCGGCGTCCTTGCGGGCCAGCTCGTCGACCCCGCGTTCCCAGGCCCGCGCCTCCTCGACCAGCTCGCCGACGTCGACCGCTATCTCCAGGATGTCCTCGAGCCGGCCGAGCAGCGCAAGGGTCGCCTTGGGACAGGGCGTCTCGGCGACGTAGTGCGGCACCGCGGCCCACAGCGACAGGCTCGGCATGTCGGCCTGGGCACACACATCCTGCAGGACCCCGGTGATGCCGGTCGGCCCCTCATAGCTGGAGGGTTCGATGCCGAGCCGTTCCCCAAGCTCGGGCTCACTGACCGACCCGGTCACCGGTATCGGCCTGCTGTGCGGCACGTCGGCCAGCAGCGCGCCGAGGGCGACTACGAGCCGTACGCCGAGGGTCTCGGCCATCTCGAGGATCTCGGCGCAGAACTGCCGCCAGCGCAGGTTCGGCTCAATGCCGTGCAGGAGCACCAGGTCGCGGTCGCTGCCAGGTGGCCGGGCGACGTAGAGCCGGGTCGTCGGCCAGACCACGACGCGCGCCCCGTCGTCGTCGGTCCCGACGGTGGGTCGGGTCCGCTGGAAGTCGTAGTAGTCCTCGGGGTCGAGCTCGGCCACCAGCTCGGCGTCCCACTGCTCGATCAGGCGTTCGACGGTGGACGAGGCGGCGTCGGCGGCGTCGTTCCACCCCTCGAAGGCGGCGATCAGGATGGGATCGACCAGGTCGTCGACGAGGCCACGGTCGCTCATTGGTTCACCCTACGTCGTGGCCCTGGTGCTGCCCGGCACGGCGCTGGTGCGACACCCCGACCACGCGACACCTTTCCGTCATCTGATCGCCGAGTCCGCCCTCTCGTGGCCATCGTCCTAGTCTTGCTCCATGACCTCGCGTGCCGACGACCTGCGCCGTGCCCTCAGCGAGCGCGTCGTCGTGGCCGACGGGGCCATGGGCACCATGCTGCAGGAGCACGACCTCGCGCTGGACGACTTCCAGGGGCACGAGGGCTGCAACGAGATCTTGTCGGTCACCCGCCCCGATGTCGTGCAGGCCATTCACGACGCGTACTTCGAGGTGGGTGCCGACTGCGTGGAGACCAACACCTTCGGTGCCAACTTCGGCAACCTGGGCGAGTACGACATCACCGACCGCATCGGCGAGCTTGCCCACGCCGGTGCCCGGCTGGCTCGCGAGCGAGCCGACCACTGGTCGACCAGCGAGCGGCCGCGCTGGGTGCTCGGGTCGGTCGGACCGGGGACCAAGCTACCCACGCTCGGGCACGTCGAGTTCGCCACCTTGCGCGACGCCTTCGCCGAGCAGGTGCGCGCCATGGTCGACGGTGGTGTCGACGCGGTGCTGGTCGAGACCGCGCAGGACCTGTTGCAGGCGAAGGCGGCGGTGATCGGGGCGCGCCGGGCGATGACCACGGCCGGGGTCGAGCTGCCCCTGATGGTGCACGTGACGGTGGAGACCACCGGGACAATGCTGCTCGGTACCGAGATCGGCGCGGCGCTGACGGCGCTCGAGCCCCTCGACATCGACCTGATCGGCCTCAACTGCGCCACCGGTCCGGCCGAGATGAGCGAGCACCTGCGCCACCTGTCCCGCCACGCGCGCGTCGGACTCGGCTGCATGCCCAACGCCGGGCTGCCGCAGCTGACCGCGGCCGGCGCGGCGTACCCGCTGACGCCGGAGCAGCTCAGCGACGCGCTCGACACCTTCACTCGCGAGTACGGCCTCGGGCTGGTCGGCGGCTGTTGCGGGACCACTCCAGAGCACATCCGCCAGGTGGTCCAGCGGGTGCGCGGGCGCGAGGTCGCTGCGCGTGAGCCGGTGAGCGAGGCGGGGGCGGCCTCGCTCTACCAGCACGTGCCGTTCCGGCAGGACACGACCTACCTGTCGATCGGCGAGCGAACCAACGCCAACGGCAGCAAGGCCTTCCGCGAGGCGATGCTCGAGGACCGCCTCGACGACTGCGTCGAGATCGCGCGGGCGCAGACCCGCGACGGTGCCCACCTGCTCGACCTATGCGTCGACTACGTCGGGCGCGACGGGGTTGCCGACATGAAGGCGCTCGCCGTCCGGCTGGCGACCGCCTCGACACTGCCGGTCGTGCTGGACTCCACCGAGCCGCCGGTCATCGAGGCGGGACTCGAGCGCCTCGCCGGTCGGTCGCTGATCAACTCGGTCAACTTCGAGGACGGCGACGGGCCGACGTCACGGTTCGCGCGGATCATGCCCGTCGTACGCGAGCATGGCGCGGCGGTGGTCGCGCTCACCATCGACGAGGAGGGCCAGGCGCGGACGGCGGAGTGGAAGGTGCGGGTCGCCGAGCGGCTCATCGAGGACCTCACCGGCACGTGGGGGATGCGCGTCGAAGACATCGTCGTCGACTGCCTAACCTTCCCGATCACTACCGGGCAGGAGGAGACACGACGCGACGCGATCGAGACCATCGAGGCCATCCGCCAGCTCAAGCAGCGCCATCCGACGGTGCAGACGACGCTCGGCGTCTCCAACATCTCCTTCGGAGTCAACCCGGCCGCGCGCGCGGTGCTCAACAGCGTGTTCCTGCACGAGTGCGTCGAGGCCGGGCTGGACTCCGCCATCGTGCACGCAGCGAAGATCGTGCCGCTGTCGAGGATCCCCGACGAGCAGCGCGAGGTGGCCCTCGACCTGGTGTACGACCGACGCCGCGAGGGCTACGACCCGCTGCAGCGGTTGCTCGAGGTGTTCTCCGGCGTCACCGCGGCGGCAAGCTCTGCCGACCGGGCGGCCGAGCTGGCGGCGCTCCCGCTGCCCGAGCGGCTGCAGCGCCGCATCGTCGACGGTGAGCGCAAGGGCCTGACCGAAGACCTGGACGAGGCGCTGGGGGAGGGCCGTGCAGCGCTGGAGATCGTCAACCAGGACCTGCTGGCGGGCATGAAGACGGTCGGGGTGCTGTTCGGCTCCGGTGAGATGCAGCTGCCCTTCGTGCTGCAGTCGGCGGAGGTGATGAAGGCCGCGGTGGCTCATCTGGAGCCGCACATGGAGGCGACGGACGAGCAGGGCAAGGGCACCATCGTGCTGGCCACGGTCAAGGGCGACGTGCACGACATCGGCAAGAACCTCGTCGACATCATCCTGACCAACAACGGTTACACCGTGGTCAACCTCGGCATCAAGCAGCCGGTCAACTCCATCCTGGAGGCCGCCGAGGAGCATCGGGCCGACGTCATCGGCATGTCCGGCCTGCTGGTCAAGAGCACCGTGATCATGCGTGAGAACCTCGAGGAGCTCAACCAGCGCGGACAGGCCGCCCGCTGGCCGGTCATCCTCGGCGGCGCGGCGCTGACCCGCGCCTTCGTCGAGGAGGACCTCGCGAGCCTGTACGAGGGCGAGGTCCGCTACGCCCGGGACGCCTTCGAGGGGCTGCGCTTGATGGACGCCCTGGTCGCAGTGGGTCGCGGCGTGCCCGGGGCGACGCTGCCCGAGCTGCGCACCCGCCGGGTCCGCCACGTCGACCACGGCGCCGAGGCACCCGTGGAGGTGCCGGCCCGCTCCGACGTCGCGCTGGACAACCCGATCCCCGCCCCGCCGTTCTGGGGCTCGCGGGTCGTCAAGGGCATCGCGCTGGCCGAGGTGTCGGGCTGGCTGGACGAGCGCGCGACCTTCATGGGCCAATGGGGTCTCCGCGGCGCCCGCGGCGGCAGCGGCCCCTCGTACGAGGAGCTGGTGGAGACCGAGGGCCGGCCGCGGCTGCGCGCGCTGCTCGAGCGGGTACACACCGACCAGGTGATGGAGCCGGCGGTCGTCTACGGCTACTGGCCATGTTGGTCCGAGGGTGACGACGTCGTGGTCGTCGACCCGGAGACCAAGTCCGGCGAGATCGCGCGCTTCACCTTCCCGCGGCAGCGGCGCGACCGGTTCTTGTGCCTGGCCGACTTCATCCGCCCCAAGGACTCCGGGGAGATCGACGTCATCGCCTTCCACCTGGTGACGATGGGCAGCCGGGTGGCCGTGGTGACCGCCGAGATGTTCGCGCGTGACGCCTACCGCGACTACCTTGAGCTGCACGGGTTGTCGGTGCAGCTGACCGAGGCGCTCGCGGAGCGCTGGCACGCCCGTATCCGGGCCGAGCTGGGCATCGACGGGGGAGACGCGCCCACCTTGCCGGAGGTCCTGAAGCAGGGCTACACCGGCGAGCGCTACTCCTTCGGCTATCCGGCCTGCCCGGACCTCGAGGACAGGGCGACTCTGGTGCGGCTGCTGGAGCCGGAGCGGATCGGGGTCACCTTGTCCGAGGAGCTGCAGCTGCACCCGGAGCAGTCCACGGACGCCTTGATCCTCCACCACCCGGAGGCGACGTACTACAACGCCCGCTGACCCCGGCGCTGCGGGCCGGGCCGGGCCCGCAAGGGAGCCGTGACCGACTCGTGACATCAATGGTGTTTCCCCTGACCTGTGCGCTGGATAGGGTCGCGGCGGCGGCCGGGGCTGTCCTTGGTGCCGTTGTCGACTGGAGGAGACATGAGACTGCCACGCACAGGGGCCCGCGGCGGACGACGGGTCGTGTCGCTGCTCGCGGCGGGAGCGCTGGCGGTGGTTGCTTCCGGCTGCGCCGACAGCGAGCGCGCAGCGTCCGGGGATTCCAGCAGTGGCTCGAGTGAGGCCAGCGGGGGCTCGTTCGTCTTCGCCGGATCCGCCGAGCCGGTCACGCTCGACCCGTTCTACGCCAGCGACGGCGAAAGCTTCCGAGTCGCCCGGCAGATCTTCGAAGGCCTGGTCGGCACCAAGCCCGGCACCGCCGACCCGGCTCCGCTGCTGGCAGAGAGCTGGGAGACCAGCGCGGACGGGCTGACCACGACGTTTCAGCTCCGTGACGGCGTGACGTTCTCCGACGACACCGAGTTCAACGCGGAGGCGGTCTGTTTCAACTTCGACCGCTGGTACAACACCCCGACGGGCATCGCCCAGAGCGAGGACCTGTCGTACTACTACGGCAAGATCTTCCGCGGCTTCGCCGAGGGCAAGAGCACCGACGGCATCTACGAGTCGTGCGAGGCCACCGGCGACCTCGAGGCCGTCGTGACCCTGAACGCGCCGTTCGCCGGGTTCATCGCGGCGCTGTCGCTGCCCGCCTTCTCGATGCAGAGCCCCACGGCACTGGAGAAGTACCCCGTACCGGAGGGCACCGACCCCCGCAAGGGCGACTACGCGAACGACTACCCCACCGGCACGGGGCCGTTCGTGCTCGACGCCTGGGACAAGGGCAGCAAGGTCACCCTGGCCCGCAACGACGCGTACTGGGGCGAGCCGGCAAAGGTCGACGAGGCCGTCGTGGTCGCCATCGCCGACCCCGGAGCACGCCGCGACGCCCTGATCTCCGGTGACGTGGACGGCTTCGACCTGGTCGGCCCGGCGGACCTGACCGCCCTCGCAGACGAAGGCATGACGATCGTCAACCGGCCCGCGTTCAACGTGTTGTACCTGGGCTTCAACCAGGCGACCGAGCCGCTGGACGACATCAAGGTACGCGAGGCGATCGCGCACGCCGTCAACAAGGAGGAGGTCGTCAGCGCGTCGCTGCCCGAGGGCACCACGCCCGCCAACCAGTTCATGCCCGACCTGGTCAACGGCTACGCCGAGGACGTCCCCACCTATGAGTACGACCCGGAACTGGCCAAGCAGATGCTTGCCGACGCCGGTCAGTCCGACCTGACGCTGGAGTTCAACTACCCCACCGAGATCAGCCGGCCATACATGCCGTCTCCCGAGGCGACGTTCAACGTGCTGCGCACCCAGCTCGAGGCCGTCGGTATCACCATCAAGCCGACTGCCGACCAGTGGGAGGACTACCTCGGCGTGACTACCGGGACCACCAAGCACGGCATCCACCTGCTGGGCTGGACCGGGGACTACAACGACGCGGACAACTTCCTGGGCGTCTTCTTCGGCACCGAGACCATGGAATGGGGCTTCGACAACCCCGAGCTGTTCAAGGAGCTGACCGAGGCGCGTGGCCTGACCACGGTGGCGGACCAGACCGAGGCGTACACGAAGATCAGCGCCGACGTGATGGAGTTCCTGCCCGGTATCCCGCTGGCCAGCCCGGTGCCGAGCCTCGCCTTCTCCCCGAGTGTCGAGGGTTACCAGGCGAGCCCGGTGCAGGACGAGGTGTGGAGCAGCGTGACCGTGTCGGAGTGAGGCTCGGTGCCCGGGTCGGACTCGTCCAGGCAGAGAAAGCACCGATGCGATGCTGAGATTCACCCTGCGCCGGCTGGCGCTGCTGGTGCCGGTGCTCTTCGGGTTGTCGATCCTGCTGTTTGTCTGGATCCGCGCGCTGCCCGGTGACCCCGCGCGCTCGCTGCTCGGCGAGCGGGCGACTCCAGAGGGCATCCGGCAGATCAGGGCCCTGTACGGCTTCGACAAGCCGCTGGTGGAGCAGTACTGGGCGTACCTCGGGCAGCTGGTGACGTTCGACTTCGGCAGCTCGATCCGGGACGGACGGCCGGTCACGGACACGTTCCTGGAGCAGTTCCCGGCCACCGTCGAGCTGGCGTTCTTCGCGATCGTCTTCGCGGTGGTGCTGGGGATCCCGCTGGGCTACGCGGCGGCTCGCCGCCGCGGCGAGCTTGTCGACGGCGCGGTGATCACCGGTTCGCTCATCGGGGTGGTGATCCCGGTGTTCTTCCTGGCCATCTTGCTCAAGCTCGTCTTCGCCATCCAACTGGACTGGTTCCCGACATCATCGCGCCAGGACGCGCGGATCGACGCGACCCACATCACCAACTTCTACGTCCTCGACGGCCTGCTCACCCGCGAGTTCGACGCCGCCTGGGACGCGATCGTGCACCTGGTGCTGCCCGCGGTGGCGCTGGGCACGATTCCGCTGGCGATCATCGTGCGCATCACCCGGGCATCGGTCAGCGAGGTGCTCAACGAGGACTACGTCCGGACCGCCGAGGCCAAAGGGCTGCATCCGCAGGTCGTCCGCCGGCGCCACGTGCTGCGTAACGCGATGCTGCCGGTGCTGACCACGATCGGTCTGCAGGTCGGGCTGCTGCTGTCGGGGGCCGTGCTCACCGAGTCCGTGTTCGCCTTCAACGGGATCGGGTCGTACCTGTTCGACGCGATCGCCCAGCGCGACTACCCGGTGCTGCAGGGCTACATCTTGTTCATCGCCTTGATCTACTCGCTGGTCAACCTCGCCGTCGACATCGGCTACGGCCTGATCGACCCGCGGGTGCGAGTCTCGTGACGGCCCAGCTCCCCACCCTGCCGACCGGGCCGGCAGCCGGGCCCGGCGACGGTGCCACCGTCGTCGGCGAGAGCCTGTTACGAGGTGCGTGGCACCGGTTGCGGCGCAGCCCACTGGCGGTTGCGGGGGCCGTGATCGTGCTCCTCTTCGTCCTGGTCGCGCTGGCAGCACCGCTGCTTGCGCCGTACGAGCCGGCCAGCACCCAGTGGGCCGGCGACGTCACCCCGCAGTCGGTGCCCGGCCCGTCGGCCGACCACGTGCTGGGGCTGGACTCGTTCGGCTCCGACATGCTCACCCAGCTGCTGTACGGGGCGCGCCAGTCGCTGATCGTGGGCGTGGTCTCCACCCTGCTCGGGTTGTCGGTCGGCGCCGCGCTCGGCATCTCCGCCGGCGGTCTCGGCGGCAAGGTCGACACCGCGGTGATGCGCCTGGTCGACATCTTGTTGTCGATCCCGAGCCTGCTGCTGGCCGTCAGCGTCGCCGCCGTGATGGGTCAGAGCCAGCTCTCGGTCATGATCGCCATCGGAGTCGCGCAGGTGCCGATCTTCGCCCGGCTGCTGCGCGGCTCGATGTTGTCGCAGAGTCGCTCCGACTACGTGCTGGCCGCCGGCGCCCTGGGCATCCGCCGGCGCCGGATCGTGCTGGGACACGTGCTGCCGAACTCGCTCGGGCCCACGATCGTGCAGGCCACCTTGTCGCTCGCCACCGCGATCATCGAGGTCGCGGCGTTGTCCTTCCTCGGTCTGGGTGACAGCGACCCGGCGGTCGCCGAGTGGGGCCGCATGCTGGTGGCGGCGCAGGAGCGCTTCGGCAACGACCCGCGGCTGGCGGTCTACCCCGGGGTCTGCATCGCCATCACCGCGCTGGGGTTCACGCTGTTCGGCGAGGCGCTGCGCGAGGCCCTCGACCCCAGGCAGCGACGGTGACGACGATGACCAGCGCCACCACGCCCGAGCCGGCCGCACTGCTCGACGTACGGGACCTGTCGGTGGTGTTCCACGGCTCGCACGGTGACGTCGAGGCGGTCAGCGAGGTGAGCTTCTCGGTGCGCCCAGGCGAGCACGTCGCGCTCGTCGGGGAGTCCGGCAGCGGCAAGTCGGTGACGTCGCTGGCGGTGATGGGTCTGCTCCCGACCCGGTCAGCGAAAGTCGAGGGCTCCATCCGCTACGACGGGGACGACCTGTTGGCGATGACCGACCACGAGCGGCGGGACCTGCGCGGCGCCGAGATGGCGATGATCTTCCAGGACCCGATGACATCGCTGAACCCGGTGGTGCCCATCGGCGTGCAGATCGGTGAGGTGCTGCAGCGCCACAAGGCGATGACCGGCCGCCAGGCCCGGAACGAGTCCGGTGATCTGCTCGCGCGAGTAGGCATCGCCGACGGGTCGCGCCGGCTGGGGGAGTACCCGCACCAGCTGTCCGGTGGCATGCGCCAGCGGGTGCTGATCGCCATCGCCCTGGCCTGCGAGCCTCGGCTGCTGATCGCCGACGAGCCCACCACGGCGCTGGACGTGACGATCCAGGCCCAGATCCTGGAGCTGCTGCGGGAACTCGTGTCGGGGACCGGGACGGCGCTGGTGATGATCACCCACGACCTCGGCGTCGTTGCGGGCCTCTGCGACCAGGTCCACGTCATGTACGCCGGTCGCGTGGTCGAGTCGGCCCCCCGCCGACCACTGTTCGCCCGGCCGCGCCACCCGTACACCGGCGGCCTGCTCAGGTCGATCCCTCGACTCGACGCCCCCCGGGGCGAGCCCTTGACACCGATCCCCGGCTCGCCCAACGACGCGTTGTCCTGGGCGGCCGGTTGCGCCTTCGCCCCGCGCTGCGGCAACCGGATCGACCGGTGCACCAGCCAGACGCCGGAGCTGGCGGCTCAGCACGCCTACGAGCCCGGTTACGAGCAGGCGCTGCGATGCTTCAACCCGATCGGCGAGGAGACCTCGTGAACCCCGAGGTGTCCGGCGGCCGCGACGAGGTGCTGCTACGGGTGCGCGGACTGAAGGTGCACTTCCCGATCACGAGGGGGATCGTGCTGCAGCGCACCGTCGGTCACGTGCAGGCGGTCGACGGGGTCGACCTGGACGTGCGCCGCGGCCAGACGATGGGGCTGGTGGGGGAGTCCGGTTCGGGCAAGTCGACGCTCGGGCGCGGCATCTTGCGCCTGGGGGTGCCGCTGACCGCCGGCACTGTCGAGTACGACGGCGTCGACATCGCCAGCCTCAGGGGCGAGCAGCTGCGCCGGCAGCGCAGCGCGATGCAGATGGTCTTCCAGGACCCGATGGCCAGCCTCAACCCGCGGCAAAGCGTCGAGAACCTCATCACCGAGCCGATGCGGGCACACGGCAAGCCGGTGGACACCACCACGGTTGCTCGACTGCTCGAGCTGGTCGGTCTGCCTCGCAGCGCCGCGCTGCGGTATCCGCACGAGTTCTCCGGCGGCCAGCGCCAACGCCTCGGCATCGCCCGCGCGATCGGGCTCGAGCCGGCGCTGGTGATCGCCGACGAGCCGGTGTCCGCGCTGGACGTGTCGGTGCAGGCGCAGGTGCTCAACCTGCTGGAGGAGCTGCAGCAGCGACTCGGCCTGACCTACCTGGTCATCGCGCACGATCTGGCGGTGGTGCGACACGTCTCCGACGACGTCGCGGTGATGTACCTCGGCGGGATCGTCGAGCAGGCCGGCTCCGACGACCTGTACCGATCACCGCTTCATCCCTACACCCGGGCGCTGATGTCGGCGGTGCCGGTCCCCGATCCCGAGGTGGAGGACCGGCGGCAGCGGATCCTGCTGCGGGGGGACATCCCATCGCCGGCCGCCCCGCCCACCGGGTGCCGCTTCCACACCCGCTGCCCGTACCGCCAGCAGACCCGCTGCGACGACGAGCGTCCGGTCCTGCGTGAGCTGCGGCCCGGTCACCGGGTGGCGTGCCACTTTGCCGAGGAGATCGACAGCGGGGCCATCCAGCCGGCCGAGGCCGCACAGATGGTCGGAACCGCACCGGCGTCGCCTTGACCGGACCAGGACCGGGCTCGGGAGGTATCAGGACCCGACGCACCGACACCTGTCGGCATGGCCTTCGACAGTGCGCCGCCCGCAGTGGTCGCCGCTGAGCTGGCGGCCTTCGATGCCGAGCTGGCCGACGGCGAGTCTCAGCCGGAGTGAGCCTCCCCGGCCATCTCCGCAAGGGCCGTGGCGGGCAGCGGAGGGGGCGTGCCGCCGTACTCGGGGCACAGCGACTTGTGCGCACACCAGCCGCACAGCGCCGAGGGCCGTGGCCGCCAGTCACCACTGTCGGTGGCCCGCGTGATGGCAACCCACAGCGCCTCGAGCTTGCGCTCGGTGGCCAGCAGGTCGGCCTCGTCGGGCACATAGCGGACGACCTCACTGTTGCCGAGGTAGACCAGCTGCAGCAGCGCCGGCACGACGCCGCGGGTACGCCACAGCACCAGCGCGTAGAACTTCATCTGGAACAGCGCCTTGGCCTCGAAGTGCTCCGACGGTGACCGGCCGGTCTTGTAGTCGACCACCCGGATCTCACCGGTGGGAGCAACGTCGACCCGGTCGACGATGCCGCGCAGCAGCAACCGCGAGTCGAGCACGTGCTCGACGTACAGCTCGCGCTCGGCCGGCTCGAGCAGGCTCGGGTCCTCCAAGGTGAACCAGGTCGCCAGCAGGGCCCGGCACTGCGCCAGGAACCCCGACCGGTCGAACGGCTCGGCCTCACCGGCGGGTGCGAACATCGCGGCAACCCGCTCGTCGGAGGCGATCGCTTCGCTCAGCATCGGCTCGAGGAGCGCGTCGGCCTCCGTCGGCACCCGGCGATCCGCCGGCAGGTCGAAGACCCGCTCGAGGACGGCGTGTACCAGCGAGCCCCGGAATGCCGCCGGGTCGGCCGGCTCGGGCAGCCGGTCGATCGTACGGAAGCGGTAGAGCAAGGGGCAGCTCATGAAGTCAGACGCCCGCGACGGCGACAGGCTGCCGACCGCAGCAGCGGCGGGGGGAGCGAGCTCGGGCGCAGGTGCCGTCATGCCCATCACCCTAAGAGCAGCCACCGACATTCCACGGAGGTGTCACCGCTAGAGCGTGTTCTCACGCTGTGGGGCGGTGACAACTCGGCGCTGGGGACGTGGGCGGCTAGCGTGGTGCCATGAGCGAGCCGCGTACGTCAGGCGTCCGCCGGCCCGGCACCGTGCAGCTCGGCACGGTGGTCGGCGTGCCGGTGTACGTCCGGACGTCGTGGTTTGTGGTGGCCGGGCTCATCGCCTTCCTGATGGCGCCGCGCATCGAGGCGGTGCGGCCCGACCTCGGCGCACTGGTGTACGTCGCCGGCGCCGCGTTTGCGGTGCTGCTCTACCTGTCGGTGCTGCTGCACGAGATCTCACACGCGGTCGCTGCCAAGGCGTACGGCATGACGGTGCGCTCGGTGGAGCTGCACTTCCTCGGCGGGGTCACCGAGATCGCCGAGGAGGCCACCACGGCGGTACGCGAAGCGGTGATCGCCGTGGTCGGCCCTCTCACGTCGCTGGCCATCGGCGCGGCCGCCTGGTTCGCCACGCCCCTCGCGCCGGACGGCCTGCTGCATTTCGCCCTCCAGGCGCTGGCCGGCGCCAACCTGGTGATCGGTGTGCTCAACCTGCTGCCCGGTCTGCCGCTCGACGGCGGCCGGGTGCTGCGCGCAGCGGTTTGGGGGGCTACCGGACGTCCGCTCACCGGCAGCCTTGTCGCGGGCTGGGCCGGCCGCGGCTTGGCTGTGCTGCTGCTCCTCTACCCGTTTGCACTGGCTGGGCTCAACGGTGGTAGTCCGCAGGTGGTCGACATCATCTTCGCCGCGATCATCGCCGCCTTCTTGTGGACCGGCGCCAGCCAGGCCATCGCCCAGGCCCGCGTCCGATCCCGCCTGCCCACGCTGCACGCCCGGCGGCTGGCCCGCCGCGCGCTCACCGTCGCCTACGACCTGCCGCTGGCCGAGGCCCTACGCCGGGCGCAAGACAGCCAGGCCGGCGGGCTGGTCGTGGTGGCCAGCGACGGAAGCCTCGTCGGCGTCGTCAACGAGAACGCGGTGCTGGCCACCCCGGTCGACCGCCGGCCGTGGGTGGTGGTCGGTTCGCTGGCCCGCGCCCTCGAGCCCGGGTTGGTCCTGCCGGCCGACCTGTCCGGCGAGGCGCTGGTTCGCGCGCTGCAGGACACTCCCGCGGGCGAGTACGTGCTGGTGGAGGCCGACGGTTCGCTGTCCGGGCTGCTCGCGGCCGCCGACGTGGACCAGGCGTTCAGCACGGCCTGAGCCTGTCTAGGGTTGCGCTCCATGACGCAGGTGGCGGGCGACCCGTGGGCCGGGGTCCACCACGGACCATTCCGGGCGGGTGACTGGGCCCGGCTGACCGACGCCAAGGGTCGCCGGCACCACATCCGCCTGGCTCCCGGGGCGCAGTTCTTCACCAACAAGGGCGCCATCGAGCACGACGCACTGATCGGCGCCAGCGAAGGGGTCGTCGTCACCTCGTCCGGCGGCGCGCCGTACCTGGCCTTCCGGCCCCTGCTGGGGGAGTACGTCGTCTCGATGCCGCGCGGCGCCGCGGTCATCTACCCCAAGGACGCCGCCCAGATCGTCGCCTCGGCAGACGTCTTCCCCGGCGCACACGTGGTCGAGGCCGGTGCGGGCTCGGGGTCGTTGACGGCCCACCTGCTCCGTGCCGTCGGGCCGCACGGACGGGTGTCGTCGTACGAGCGCCGGGCCGACTTCGCCGCAGTCGCCGAAGCCAACATGACGCAGTTCTTCGGCGGGTCTCATCCAGCGTGGCGACTGACGATCGGCGACCTTGTCGAGCTGCTGCCGGGGTCGGCCGACC
>JACCVL010000123.1 GCA_013698185.1 Nocardioidaceae bacterium | reverse complement strand
CGGCGTCGAAGCTCGGGCCCCTGCTGCCGAACCGGGTCAGCAGGGCGACGCCGAGGGCGAACGACGACGTGGTGATGACGCCGATGGCGGCGTCGGCGCCGATGCGCCGGCTGCGGGTCACCCGGTTGATCGCCAGGGCCGAGGCCAGGCCCCAGATACCTGCACCCAGGTAGTAGTTGACGCTGACGAGGGTGCTGGCGGCGAAGCCGCCGAAGATCGCGTGGGACAGACCGTGCCCGATGTAGCTCATCCCACGCAGGGTGATGTAGACCCCGATCAGCCCGCACAGCCCGCCGGCCAGGGTGGCGACCAGCAGCCCCTTGACAAAGAAGTCGTACTGGAAGGGGTCCAGCAGCGCCCCGGTCATGCGCTGGCCTGGTGCCGCTGTCCGGCGGCGTCGAAGTGGTCGAGCACGACCGGCATGCCGAGGTGCTGCAGGACCTCCATCGGCGCGCCGAAGGTGCGCTCCAGCACGCTGGCGCTGATGATCTCGCGCGCTGTCCCGACCGCGACCACGGTGCGGTGCAGCGCGACGAGCTCGGGCAGGTGGGCCGCTACCCCGTTGAGGTCGTGGGTCGTCAACACGATGGCGACCCCCTCGGCGTTGAGCTCGGCGAGCAGGTGCAACATGTCGTGCCTGCTGGTGACGTCGACACCGGTCGTCGGCTCGTCCATCAGCAGCAGCTGCGGGCGGCGGAGCAGGGCACGGGCGATGAACATCCGCTGCTGCTGGCCGCCGGACAGCTCGCGGATGTGGCGTCGCGCCAGGGCACCGATGCCGAGGCGTTCCAGCACCCGTGCCACCTCGGCTCGCTCCTGCCTGCTCGGCCAGGGCAGTGCTCGCCCGCTGCGCGCCATCAGCACGCACTCGCTGACGGTGACCGGGAAGTTCCAGTTGACGGTCTCCAGCTGCGGGACGTAGGCCACCGACAGGCCCGGGCGGCCGGTGACCGTGCCCCGTTGCGGTGTCGCCGTACGCAGCATCAGGCGCAGCAGGGTCGTCTTGCCCGACCCGGACGGTCCGACCACGCCCATGAACGCGCGCGCACCGACGGTCAGGGTCACGTTGTCCAGGACCGGCCCGGCGTCGTAGCCGAACGTCGCCTGCTCGATGTGGACCAGCGCGTCCCGCGGCGGCGTACCGGTGCTCACTGCGGGTACTCGGCCTGGTCGGGGACGCTTGGCCGGGTGTCCAGCGCGCTCAGCTCGTCGGCCCTGCCGCCGAGCGCGGTGATCATGGTGACGTAGTCGTAGCGCATCAGCCCCAGCCAGGAGTGCTCGGGGTCGCCCGGCTCGCCGGGCAGGTCGTCGTCGCGCAGCGTGTCCTCGTAGCGCGCGCCGGTGGCCCGGCCCACCTCTTCGAGCACCGCGGAGGGGAACACCTCCGAGCCGAAGATCACCGGGACGTCTTCGGCCTCGACCTGGTCGATCAGGGCGGCGACCTCCTTGGGCGTCGGGTCGTCGAAGCTCTGCGGCTGGATCGCGCCGATGACCCGCCAGCCGTAGGTCTCGGCGAAGTAGGCGTAGGCGTCGTGGTAGGTCAGCAGCTCCCTGTCCCCCGCCGGGATGGACCGCTGGTCGGCGTTGAGAGCATCGGACAGCTCGACCGCCTGGGTCTTGAAGGCCCGGTAGTTGGCCGCGTACGTGTGGTTGCCGGCGGGGTCGGCGGCGGTGAGGCTGCGCCGGGCCACCTCGGCGTACTTGATCGCCCAGGTGGGGTCGGTCCACAGGTGCGGGTTGGGTTTGCCGTCCTCCTCGGGGAAGGAGAAGTCGTAGATGTAGTCACTCGGCGGCAGCACCTCGGTGCCGATCTCGACGAGCGTGGCGTCGTCGGCCATGGTGGCCTCGGCCAGATCCCTGGTCGGCTCCTCCAGCTTCAGCCCGTTGATGACGACCAAGTCGGCCTCGGACAGGACCGCCGCGGCACTCGGCGGCGGGTCGAAGGTGTGGGAGTTCGTCCCCTCCGGCACCAGACCGGTGACGTCGGCCCGGTCACCGGCGACCGCGGCCACGATCGAGGTGATCGGAGCGACGGTGGTGACCACCTGCAGCTGGTCGCCACCGTCCTTGCCGCCGTCCCCCAAGTCGGCGGCGCTGGCACCGCAGGCCGTCAGCCAGAACACGGCGGCCACGGCTGCGGCCGCGGTGCGCACGGGCGACCCGACGCCTATTGACATGTGTCGAAGACTAATCGACAACAATTCGCTCTTGCAAGAGACTGGCGATAAGCC
>JACCVL010000098.1 GCA_013698185.1 Nocardioidaceae bacterium | reverse complement strand
CGGAGACCAGCACCGTCAGCCCCGCTCGTACCGACAGCTCCAGGAACTGCGCCGCCTCGGACGTGAGGGTGCCCAGGCCCACCAGGTCGTCCAGGCGGTGCGCCCGGGCGACGAACTTGCGGATGTTCACCGCGACGAAGTCGCGGCAGATGCCGTCGAGCACCACGTGCAGGCGGTGCCCGCCGGGGAGCATCGCGTCGACGAACGGCTGCGACAGGTCCAGCCGCCGTCCGCTGGACTTGAGCATCCGTTCGACCAGGTCCCGCACCTGCTGGTGGTCGAGCACCAGCGGCGTCAGTCGTGCCGGCCGTGCCGGGCGACGAAGACCCGGCTGGGATCGTTGACCCAGATCTCCTCGATCTCAGGGTCGTCGAGCAGCGGCTGCAGCACGCCGAGCCCCGACAGCCGCGACACGATCTCGCCCACCGCGCCGGGCTCGTCGTCGAGGGCCGCCACGACGCCGGTCAGGCTCCGGCGCTCATGGCGTCTGGTCGCCTCCTCAGCCAGCCGCCGCACGGCCAGCGGGTCCGTGGCCGGGTCGACCCCGAGGTGGCGGACCTCGGCCCGCACCTCGTCGACCAGCATGGACGGCACCGACACCACGCGACATCCCCAAGTCAGACAGACCGGACAATTGGGGCGACGCTAGTGAGCCGGTGGGGTCACCGCCAGGGGCAGCGGGGGATCTGTGGACAGCGCTGGCAAGTTTCTCGACCCACCAGTCCCACCAAGCGCGAACGTCCCTGTCGTCGCACGACTTCGCCCGTTACACGACCTCGCTGAAGCGGGCGTACCCACGCTGCTTCACGGTCCCGAAGCCGGTGAACAGACCGCCCGCGTGCAGATGGGTGCCCTCCAGCACGAGCGCCCACACACCCGACTTGCCGCCGACGCAGTCCGGGTTCCAGTCGTTCACCGAGCCATCGACGGGGTCGAGCGAGGCAATGAACGGGCGGGGGATCTTGCCCGTGACGATCTGGGAGAAGTGTCCGCCGATCCACATCTCGTCGTCGGAGACGGCGATCGCCTGCGTGTTACCGCTGGTCTTGATGGACCAGACCGGGTCGTTGGACACCGCGGGGTCGTAGGCGAACAACGTGTTGTTCTCGGTGCCGTAGAAGAAGCGCCGGCCGTCTGGGCTGAGTCCGATCGTCACGGCGTTCCCGCCGTCTCCCGAGGGCGCGAAGGCGGTGGCGGTGCCGGTGGCCGCGTCGACGGACCCCGCCGCCGCGCGCGCCTGGCCGCCCAGGATCGAGAAGGCGCCGCCGGCATAGACCGTCGAGCCGTCCGGGGACACGACGACCTCTCGCACGTTGCCGTTCGGTGCCGGTCGGAAGGTCGGGACCACGTCGCCGGTGGCCGTGTCGAGGGCCACGAGCCGCTTGCGGGTCGTCCCGTCGATGCCGGTGAAGCGGCCGCCGACGTACAACCGGTTGCCCTTCACAGCCAGCGACGCCACGTCCGGGTACGTGCCGGTGGTGTCAGCCCGCCAGTTGGCGAGAGCCTCGCCGGTGACCGCGTCGACCGCGGCGAGCTGGGCACGCGGCGCGCCGCCGGCCTGGGTGAACCTGCCACCCAGGAAGATGACGCTGCCGTCTTCGGATGCGGCGACGGCCAGCACCCTGCCGTTGGCGCCGGGATCGAAGAGCTCGTCGACCTTGCCGTCCGCCTTGATGGCGGCGACGTGGCTGCGCGGCTTGCCGCCGACGCCGGTGAACTCTCCGCCGATGAAGGTCCGGCCACCGGAATGGGCCATGCCGTAGACGCCGCCGGCCACCTTGTCCGTCGCATCAGGCGTGACGCTGACGGTGGCGGCCGCGGTTCCCGGTGCCAGCAGGACGAGGGCCAGCGCTGCAACCAGTGCCCTGAACAGCGAACCTGCCAGGCCCACTCGGTGAGGTGCTGCACTCATTGACGGTCTCCTGCTCGATTGTCGATCTCCACCGCGGGAGCCGGGGGACAGCGTCACACCCACGCGGCGCGTGCGGATGTCTGTGAAATCGTGGGTGCTGGTGACGCTCAGTGGCGGCACCGCACGGACCAACGGCCCCGAGTGGCCGCCGCTCAGCGGTCGACGGTGAAGACCGCGGTCACCACGTGCCGGCGGTGGGCCGACACGTCGGCGAGCAGGCCCGGCGCATCGTCGAGCGGTACGACGTCGGTCACCAGATGGCGGCGGATGTCGTCGCCGCGGCTCAGCAGCAGCCGCACGGTCTCGGCCGACAGCCGGTGCCGGTCCCACCAGGGCGCGAGCCCGCGCGGCACCCGGCCGATCTGGGCGCAGCGCAGCGACAGCCCGTTGTGGTGGAACTCGGCACCCAGCCGCAGGTCGTCCGCACCGCCGGTATAGAAGGCGAGGTCGACCACGGTGCCCTGCGGGCGCACGGCGCGCATCGCCGTGGCCAGGCTCTGCGAGCGGGCCCGGCACTGGAAGGCGACGTCGGCGCCGTGGTCGCCCGGCCCGTGCCGCCACCGGGTCTTGAGCGTCAGCGCGGGGTCAGTGTCGGCGTCGAGGGCGAGCAGGCCGAGCTCGACGGCGATGGCACGGCGGCGTGGGTCGGCGTCGATGACGGCGACCTCGCCGGCGCCGTGCTCGAC
>JACCVL010000092.1 GCA_013698185.1 Nocardioidaceae bacterium | reverse complement strand
ACGGGCCAGACGAAGGAGTTCACCGGCGAGGCGGAGCACTTCCGGTGGGCAGGCAACGGGTGGGTGCGCGCAGGAGTCGAGCCGATCTCGGTCCGTGGGGACAAGCGGGCCGCGCAGATCGGCGGCTGGCACGTCAAGGGACTGCCGAGCTGGCCGCCAGCACTGGCCGCTACCGGGGCCTGACCGGTCGATGTCCGCCCACACGGGACAGGTGGTCCTCGGTGTCGACATCGGCACCACGAGCACCAAGACCGTTGCCTTCGACCCAACAGGCGTGGCGATCGCCACCGCCGCCATCCGATACCCGCTGCACGAGCCCGCACCCGGCTACGCCGAGCAGGACCCCGAGGAGATCGTCACCGCCGTCCTCACGACGATCTCGCAGGTGGTCTCGCAGACGACCCCGCATCCCGTTGCCGGGGTGGCGTTCAGCTCGGCGATGCACAGCCTCGTCGGTCTGGACCCGGCGGGCCGACCGCTCACCGCGGTACTCACCTGGGCCGACTCGCGTGCCAGCACCCAGGCGGAGCGCATCCGCGCGTCCGCGGGCGGGCTGGCCCTGCACCGGCGCACCGGGACACCGCTGCACCCGATGGCGCCGCTGCCCAAGCTGGTGTGGTTCCGCGAGCGAGAACCCGAGCTGCACGAGCGGGCGGCGCACTGGGTCGGCATCAAGGACTACGTCCTGCTGCAGCTGTGCGAGGCGCTGGTGACCGACCACTCGCTGGCCTCGGCCTCCGGGTTGATGGACATCCACCAGTTGGCCTGGGACCCCGAGGCACTTGGCCTGGCCGGCATCTCCGTCGACCAGCTGCCCGAGCTGGTATCGACCACCACCGTCCTGCCGGGCATCTCCGCTTCGGCGGCCGCCGCCACCGGGCTGCCACCGGAGACGCCGGTCGTCGTGGGGGCAGGCGATGGCCCGTTGGCAAACCTCGGGTTGGGCGCCGTCCGGGCTGGTGTCGCCGCCTGCTCCATCGGCACCAGCGGGGCGATCCGGGTGATGGTCGACAAGCCGATGGTGGACCCGCTCGGCGGGGTCTTCTGCTACGCCCTGACCGAAGACCGCTGGGTCGTGGGCGGGGCCATCAACAACGGCGGGGTCGTGCTCGGCTGGGCCGGCGACGCGCTCGCCCCCGACCTTGTCGATGAGCCCGAGAGGCGTCTGCTCGAGCTGGCGGCCGAGGCACCCGCCGGGTCGGGTGGACTGCTGATGCTGCCCTACCTGCTCAGTGAACGCGCCCCGCACTGGAGCGCGGTGCCGCGCGGTGCCTATGTCGGCCTGACCCGCGAGCACCATCGCGAGCACCTCGTGCGCGCCGCCCTCGAAGGCGTCTGCCAGCAACTTGGACTCGTCCTGCAGGCCACCCGTGCCGCCGGGAACGAGATCCACGAGCTGCGCGCCACCGGCGGCTTCGCGCAGAGCGCGCTGTGGAAGCAGATGCTGGCCGACGTCCTGGACATGGACGTGGGCTTTCCCGCCGGTCACGAGGGCTCGAGCTTCGGTGCCGCCCTGCTGGGGATGCAGGCGCTGGGCATCATCGAGACGGTCGATCTCGCCGACGACCTCGTGCGGCTGGACGAGGTCCTCACCCCCGAGCCGGCTGCCGCCGCCACTTATCGAGCCCTGCGGCCGGTGCTGGCGGAGCTGTACGAGGCGCTGCTCCCCACGTTCAACGCTCTGCGGCTGCTGGCCCCCGCGCTGCCGCTCACCCGCCCCGACGCCGAACCGACCCCCGGGGCGACCGTGGGTTAGCGGGAACGGCCGTACGGACGTAACGTGCGCGGCACCGACGCGATCATCGCGTCATCGACGTCGACCTGGTGCCCGAGCGGCTGGCCCGGGCCGCGGCACACGGCTCCGCGGTGCGCGACCTTGCCGCCGGGGCATCGGGCACGCTGCAACGAAGGGAGACGACGTGGCCGCACCGAGCAGCAGCACCCGGAGCCAGGGGTGGTTGTCCGAGGACGACTGCCGCCTCGAGGACTTCGCCTCGGTCGTCGAGCAGGCAACTGACCCAGCCGACTACCCGTCCGCCGACTCCGTACGGGAGGAGGTCCTGGTCTATGACAGCGACTCGCTGCGCGAGCACGGCGGCAGTGCTGAGCGCCGCCGCGAGATCCAGGCCGAGCTGGCCAGGGCACTCACCGATGGACCGGGCATCGTCGTGTTCCAGGGCGCCTTTCGCGACCACGAGGTCATCGACCGGGCGACCGCGGCCTTCGACACCATGATTGCGCATCAGCGGGCCGCCGGGACGACCGCCGGAGACCACTTCGCCAAGCCCGGCGCTAACGACCGGGTGTGGAACGCGCTGGAGAAGCTCGCTGTCGACGCTCCGGACGTGTTCGCCGACTACTACGCGAACGACATCCTCGCCCTGGTCTCGACCGCCTGGCTGGGCCCGGCATACCAGGTCACCTCACAGGTCAACGTCGTCAACCCGGGCGGTGCGGCGCAGAGCCCGCACCGCGACTACCACCTGGGCTTCATGAGCAACGAGCAGGCCGCGAGCTACCCCGCCCAGGTGCATCACCTGTCTCCCGCGTTGACGCTGCAAGGCGCCGTCGCGCACTGCGACATGCCCGTGCAGAGTGGGCCGACCATGTACCTGCCGTACTCACACCTGTACGCCCCGGGGTACCTGGCCTGGCGAGATGCGGACTTCATCGCCTACTTCGACCGGCACCACGTACAGCTCTCGATGGCCAAAGGCGACGCCGCGTTCTTCAACCCGGCGGTCTTCCACGGCGCGGGACACAACCGCTCAGCCGACATCAGGCGCATGGCGAACCTGCTCCAGGTCTCGTCAGCGTTCGGCCGGGCCATGGAGAGCGTCGACCGCGAACGCATCTCCGCTGCCCTGTTCCCGGTGCTGGCCAGCCTCAAGGCCACTGGTGCTCCCGACAACGACCTGCGCAATGTCATTGCGGCCGGCGCGGACGGGTACGGGTTCCCGACCAACCTGGACTTCGACCAGCCCGTCGACGGCCTCGCTCCCGAGACGCAGGCCGAGCTGCTGTGGCGCGCGGTTCACGAGGGCATGGATGCCGACACGTTTCGTCGTCAGCTCACCGAACAGCGAAAGCGACGCGGGAGCGACCACACCTGACGGACGCACGGATTGTGGACTCAGGCGACGCGAGACGGCTGGCTCAGCAACCAGCCCCTCAGCTGTGGTTCGGTCAGAGGCGGGCTGAACCAGTGCCCCTGCGCCACGTCACAGCCCAGCATCGCGAGCTGGTCGCGTACCGCCATGCTCTCGACGCCTTCGGCGACGACGCGCAACTCGAGGTTGTGGGCGAGGTCGATGGTCGACCGCACGATGTGGGCGTCGTTCCTGTCCTGGATCAGGTGGGCGACGAAGGACTTGCCGATCTTGAGCTCGCGGACCGGGAGGGTCTTGAGGTAGCTGAGGGAGGAGTAGCCCACCCCGAAGTCGTCCAGGCTGAGCTGGACTCCCATGCCGTCGAGCCGGTCGAGCAGGCCGTGCGCCCGCCGTGGGCTTGCCATTACCGCACCCTCGGTGATTTCGAGCAAGAGCATCTCTGGTGGCACTGCGGTGCTCTGTAGCAAGCACGCCACCTGCTCGGGCAGCTGAGCGTCGAACAGGGTGCGGGGCGAGAGGTTGACCGAGATCGGCAACCGGACGCCGGCGTCGAGCCAGCTCCGGCACTGGCGGAGACCCTCGGTGAGCACCCAGGTGGTCAACGGCTTGATCAGCCCCGTGTGTTCGGCCACCGGGATGAAGTCGTCGGGGAGCACGAGCCCGCGCTCGGGGTGCTGCCAGCGCACCAGTACCTCGACTCCGCTGACCGCACCCGTGGGCAGGCTCACCTTCGGCTGGTAGTGCAGGACCAGTTCACCCGACTCAACCGCACGGCGCAGGTCACTGACCATGGCCAGGCCGGCAGCCGTGTGCCGGTCCAGCTCGGGGGAGTACATCACGTACGGCTCGTGGGTCTCCTTGGCGACGTACATGGCAACGTCGGCGCGCTGGATGAGGGCGTCGACATCGTCGCCGTGCTCGGGGTACGACGCCACCCCGATGCTTGCGTTCCCGTCCAGCGACATGCCCTGGACATCAAAAGGCTCGCCGAGGACGTCTCGGACTCGGCTGATGGCTTCGGCGATGACGGTCCGGTCGACGATCGCCGGGAGCAGGATCGCGAACTCGTCGCCGCCGAGACGGGCGACGACGTCGGCTTCCCGCAGCGTCGAGGTCAGCCTCGCCCCGATCTCCTGCAGCAGCAGGTCGCCATAGCGATGCCCGAGGGTGTCGTTGATCTCCTTGAAACGGTCGAGATCCATCAACACCACCGCGAGCGACGTGCGGTCACGGCGGGCCTCCTGGGTGGCCAGGTGCACGCGGTCATGGAACTGGCGGCGGTTGGGCAGCCCGGTCAGCTCGTCGTGCAACGCCAGGTACTCGTTGCCCGCCGCCTGCTGCCGGGCCCGCCGCTGCTGGCGTCGCGCGTCGGCGTACAGCCTGAACTGCGCGGCCATCACGGCGGCGGCGACGGCCAGCGCAGTGGGCGCGCTCAGCCGGTCGTCGCCGGTGGCGAGGATCAAGGCGCCCAGCGTCGCCCCCGACGTGAGCAGGACGATGGCGTTCGTGACGTCGGCGTCGGAGTGCTCGACCGTTCGCGGCCGCTCACCATCGCGAATCGCCATCAGTGCCGCCAGGCAGAGCACCACGGCTTCGGCCTGCCAGCCGGTGTTGAGCAAGCTGTCCGAGACGTACTCGTTCAGCACCACGAGATAGGTGTACCCCGCGTCGGTTACCGCCGACACGGCGAATGCCGCGCCGACCAGAATCATCACCACCGGCGTGGTGCGATGGCTCCCGACACTGACGGCTGTCAGGAGGATCACGATGGCCAGTCCCAGCAACGGGTACGCGATCCCGGTAGCGGTGGCCAGCGAAGCGCCGTAGACCAGCTGGGGTCCGATCAGGACGGCGTAGCCCGCGACCGTGAGACCGCCGACGATCAGGAACAGGGTGAGGACCGAGCCCCACGCAACGCCACGAAGACGGCTCCGGAACCCCATCGCGATGGCGGGGAGGACCAGCAGGTAGGA
>JACCVL010000084.1 GCA_013698185.1 Nocardioidaceae bacterium | reverse complement strand
GCGGGCTCAGACCGCCGCCTTGTCGATGGCGGTCTCGAACTGTGAGCCGAACCCCAGCCGGTGTGCGACGTCGGACAGCATCTCGTCGGGGTAGAGCTCGGGGTCGTCGCAGAGCACCGCCATGTCCATGGCCGACACCCCGAAGTCGGCGAGGATGTCGAGCTGGCCGGCCGGTTGCGGGTCGTCGTCGTCCTCGGGCTCGGGCAGGTCCAGAGCGTCGACGACCTCTGAGGCCAGCGGCCAGTCGGTCGCCGCGGTGACGTCGGACAACAGCAGCTGCTCGCGCGGACCCGCCACCCGGACCAGGACGAAGAAGTCCTCGTCGATCGACACCATCCCGATGGTGCCGCTCTCGCTCGGCAACGGGCGGAGCGCCTGCACCAACGACTCCAGGTCCTCGCCGGCGCGCAGCGGCAACGGCTGAACCTGCCAGGCGCCCTCCTCGCGGACGGCGGCCAGCACAAAGTCGACGCCCTTGTGCGCCATCGCTGTCTCCACTCCACCGAGGTCCTCGATGGACCCACCTGTTGTGATGGTGGCAGAGCACGCGCCCAGTCGGAAGGCCGAAAGCGGCAAGTCCGGGGATGCGGCGTCGATCCACTAGCGTGCGCCCCATGCGGATCCACGTCGCCGACCACCCGTTGGTGGCCCACAAGCTGACGCTGCTGCGTGACGAGCAGACCGAGTCCCCGACCTTCCGGCGTCTCGCCGACGAGCTGGTGACGCTGCTGGCGTACGAGGCGACCCGTGACGTACGCACCGAGCCGCGCACGGTGCAGACCCCGGTCGCCGAAGCCGTGGGGGTGCGGTTGTCGTCCCCTCGACCGCTGGTGGTGCCGATCCTGCGCGCCGGTCTCGGCATGCTCGAAGGCATGCAGCGGCTGCTGCCCACCGCCGAGGTCGGCTTCCTGGGCATGATCCGCGACGAAGCGACGCTGGCCGCCTCGACGTACGCCGAGCGGTTGCCGTCGGACCTGGCCGGACGCCAGTGCTACCTGCTCGACCCCATGCTCGCGACCGGCGGCACGCTGGCCGCGGCGATCCAGTTCCTCGTTGCTCGTGGTGCCGACCAGATCACCGCGGTGTGCCTGCTGGCGGCTCCTGAGGGCATCGGGCGGGTCGAGCGCGAGCTGACCGCGCTCGACGTACCGATCACGCTGGTCACCGCTGCGGTCGACGAGTGCCTCAACGACAAGGGCTACATCGTGCCCGGTCTCGGGGATGCGGGCGACCGGTTGTACGGGGTCGCGGGCTGAGGCGAGGGTGGTCGCGCCGGCGCCTCCGGGCAGCTTTACGGGGCGGCGCGACCCTTTACGTGGGGCCGGCACCCCGTAAAGGGTCGCCGCGCCACGTTTACGTGGCGCAGGACCCGCAGGACCCGCGCGACCAGCGGGACCGGCCCGGCCCCGGCCGCGGATGCGCTACAGCGCCTTCACCGCGTTGAGCAGCTTGCTCATCGTCTGCTTGGCGTCGCCGAACAGCAGCGTGGTCTGCGGCTCGAACAACAGCTCGTTCTCGATGCCGGCAAAACCGGGCCGCATCGACCGCTTCATGAACACGACCTGCCGCGCCTCGTCGGCGTTCAGGATCGGCATGCCGTAGATCGGGGCACCGGGTGTTGTGCGCGCCGCCGGGTTGACGACGTCGTTGGCGCCGACCACCAGGACTACGTCGGCCTCCTTGAACTCGCCGTTGATCTCGTCCATCTCCTTGAGCTGCTCGTACGGCACCTGCGCCTCGGCGAGCAGCACGTTCATGTGCCCGGGCATCCGGCCGGCGACCGGGTGGATGGCGTAGTCGACCTGCACGCCGCGCTCGGTGAGCACGTCGACCAGCTCGCGCAAGGTGTGCTGAGCCTGGGCCACAGCCAGGCCGTAGCCCGGCACGACGAGGACCCGCTGGGCGTAGCCGAGCAGGATCGCCACGTCCTCGGGCGCGGTGGACTTCACCGGCCGGTCGCTGGCCTCCCCGGCGCCGAGCGTCGAGCCGCCCTTGAGCGCGCCGAACAAAGTGTTGGCCAGCGAGCGCCCCATCGCGGTGGCCATCAGCCGGGTCAGGAAGGTGCCGGCCGCGCCGACCAGTGTGCCCGCGACGAGCAGCAGGGTGTTGCCGAGCACGTAGCCTCCGGCGGCCACACTCAGCCCGGTGAACGCGTTGAGCAGTGAGATCACGATCGGTACGTCGGCGCCGCCCACCGGCAGCACGAGCAGGACACCGACCACCAGCCCCAGCACCGCGACGACCACACCGGGCCACAGCGCGGGGTTGACGACGAGCAGCACCGACAGCGCGATCGCGGCCAGCAGCGAACCGCCGAACGCCACCGGCAGCCCGGGGAACAGCACCGGGCGGGTGGTCATCAGCTCCTGCAGCTTGGCGAAGGTGACCAGCGACCCGGAGAAGCTCAGCGACCCGATCAGGACCGTGAACGCGGTCGCAGCCAGGTCGAACTCGGCCACCTCGCCGAGCGAAGCCACCTCACCGAGCTCTGCCAGCTCCAGCAGCGCGACGAGTGCCGCCGCGCCGCCGCCGACACCGTTGAACAGCGCCACCAGCTGGGGCATCTGTGTCATCTGCACCCGCTGGGCGCCGGCGACGCCGGCCACTGACCCCACCGCGATCGCGACGAGGATAGGCAGCACGTGGTCGATGTCGCGCTCCCAGAACACGACGACCGTGGCGAGCAGCGCACCCACCGCACCGATCAGGTTGCCGCGCCTGGCCGTACGGGGACTGGACAGGCCCTTGAGCGCGACGATGAAGCAGACCGCGGCGAGCAGGTACGCCAGCTGGACCCAGGTGGGGATCACTGGCGTGTCGCCTTGGTGCTGCCGCTACGGCCGCCGGCGGAGTCGGCCGGCTGCTCGCGCCGGCGGCCGCCGAACATCTGCAGCATGCGGTCGGTCACCACGAAGCCGCCGACCATGTTGACGGTCGCGAGCACGACGGCGATCAGCCCCACCACGAGTGCGGCGGCGGACTCCGCCGAGCCCGTGACCAGGACCGCACCGACCAGGATCACGCCGTGGATCGCGTTGGCGCCCGACATGAGCGGCGTGTGCAGCGTCGAGGAGACCTTGGAGATCACCTCGACGCCGACGAAGACGCTCAGGATGAAGATCGTCAGCCAGACGACCTCTGCGCTGATCGCCGAGTCCATGTCAGTCCTCACTCTCGAGGAGCCGCTGTGTCGGCTCGTGTCGGACGACCCCGTCGTGCACCACACAGCTGCCCGCGACGACCTCGTCGTCGAAGTCGGGCGCAAACACCCCGGCCTCGTCGTCTGCGTCAGCGCTGCTGGTCATGAGCGTCACAAGGTTGACGATGTTGGTGGACAGCAAGCGGCTCGCCGGGCCCGGCATCTGGCTGGGGACGTTCGCCCCACCCCAGACCTGGGCCGCGCCGACGCGGACGACGTCGCCGGCCACCGAGCCCTCGACGTTGCCACCGGACTCCGCGGCCAGGTCGACCACCACCGACCCCGGCCGCATCTGCTCGACCATGCCGCGGGTGACCAGCAGCGGTGCCGTACGGCCGGGAACGGCGGCGGTGGTGATGAGGGCGTCGGCGGCGGCGATGTGCGGGCTGAGCCGCTCGCGCTGCAGCTCGGCGCGCTCCTCGGTCATCTCACGGGCGTAACCCCCGGCGCCCTCGAGCGTGTCGAGCTCCAGGTCGATGGCCTGCGCACCCACCGATCGAATCTCTTCCGCGGCGGCGGCGCGTACGTCGTAGGCCTTGACAACAGCGCCGAGCCGCCGCGCGGTCGCGATCGCCTGGAGCCCGGCGACACCGGCGCCCAGCACCACCACCTCGGCCGGCGGCACCGTGCCGGCCGCGGTCATGTTCAGGGGAAAGAAGCGGCGCAGCATGCCGGCAGCGACGATCGCGCATCGGTACCCGCCCACCAGCGCCTGCGACGACAGGGCGTCCATCGACTGCGCGCGGCTGATGCGCGGCACCAACTCGAGGGCGAAGGCCGTCACCGCACAGTCACGCAGGTCACGCACCTGCTCCAGGCTCTGCGCGATCGGCAGGAAAGACACCGTGGCGGCGCCCCGTCGCAACCGGCGAATCTGGTCGACCCGCAACGGCTGGACCGACACCACCAGGTCGGCATTCTCCAGCCGCTCACCGGTCGGGTCGGCCCCCGCGGCGGCGTACTCCTCGTCGCTGATGTCGGCACGGAGACCGGCCCCGGGCTCGGTCATCACCGCGTACCCGAGGGCAGTCAGCTTCTGGACGCCCTCGGGTGCCAGGGCGACACGTCGCTCGCCGGCCTGCGTCTCCTTCACCACC
Organism: Nocardioidaceae bacterium; assembly: GCA_013698185.1. Lineage (GTDB taxonomy): Bacteria > Actinomycetota > Actinomycetes > Propionibacteriales > Nocardioidaceae > JACCVL01. The sequence goes on along the minus strand of JACCVL010000084.1, from coordinate 6,536 downwards.
GAGATCCTCACGGGGCGAACCTATGGCACGGGGCGGTCGTCTCCACGAGGAGACTCCCCGAGGGGTATCCGTCGGATCGGACCGTCATGGGACCAGCCCCACGCGGGTCAGTAGTGCCAGGGATGGTCGGACCAGTCCGGCTCACGCTTGGCGAGGAACGCGTCGCGCCCCTCGGCCGCCTCATCAGTCATGTATGCCAGCCGGGTGGCCTCGCCGGCGAACAGCTGCTGGCCGACCAGACCGTCGTCGACAAGGTTGAAGGCGAACTTGAGCATGCGCTGGGCGGTGGGGCTCTTGGCGTTCACCTCAGCCGCCCACTGCAGCGCAGTCGCCTCCAGCTCCGCGTGCGGTACGACGGCGTTCACCATCCCCATCCGGTATGCCTGCTCGGCGTCGTACGTCCGGCCGAGGAAGAAGATCTCGCGGGCCAGCTTCTGCCCGACCTGGCGGGCAAGATAGGCCGAGCCGTAGCCGCCGTCGAAGCTGGCCACGTCAGCGTCGGTCTGCTTGAAGCGGGCGTGTTCGGCAGATGCCAGCGTCAGGTCGGCGATGACGTGCAGGCTGTGCCCTCCGCCCGCGGCCCAGCCGGGGACCACGGCAATCACCACCTTGGGCATGAAGCGGATGAGCCTTTGACACTCCAAGATGTGCAGGCGACCCATGCGTGCTGTGTCAGGGCGGCCGGCGGGCCCCGTCTGCACCTCGTCGTCGGCGTACTCGTACCCCGTCCGCCCGCGGATGCGCTGGTCGCCACCGGAGCAGAAGGCCCACCCGCCGTCCCTTGTCGACGGTCCGTTGCCGGTCAGCAGCACACAGCCCACGTCTGCAGTCGTCCGCGCATGCTCGAGCACCGCCAACAGCTCGTCGACGGTGTGCGGCCGGAAGGCGTTGCGCACCTCGGGGCGGTCGAAGGCCACCCGTACGGTGCCACCGGCGGGGCCGGGCACGGTTGCCCGGTGGTAGGTGATGTCGGTGAGCTGCTCGAAGCCCGGCACGGTCTGCCAAGCCGACGGGTCGAAGAGCTCAGACACTGGGCGCGGCGGCTCATCAGTCATGCAGACAGTGTGTCCACGTCCGCCCGGTCCGCCGACACGGGCGCCTGCCGTCGGTCTGACCTGCGCCACGTAAACGTGGCGCAGCGACCCTTTACGGGGGGTCGGCGCCACGTAAACGGTTCTTCCGCCACGTAAACGTGGCGCGGGGCAGTGCAATTGAGTCGGCCTCAGCTGACGGCGTCGCCGATCGTGGTGGCCAGCGCGCTGAGGTGCCCCAGACGCGCCAGCTCGGAGGCGAGCACCTCGGGGCCGCCGCGGCGGCCGAAAACGAGCAGGACGTCGTCGCTCAGCGGCGCAGCCGCCAGCACGGTGCCCTCCCAGGCCGGGTGCTCGTCGAGGCGGCGGCTGCGGGTGCCGTGGAACCAGCCGCTGACATCGGCCGGCAGATCCGGGGCCGTGCCGGTGGCGACCACGATCTTGGTGCTCCCCACCTGCACCGGGGACTGGCTCCGCTGGTTGGCGGGAACATCGATCTGCGCCTGCACCGCCATCGCCCAGTCACAACGGAATGTCTGCGGCACCAGTTCGACCAGCCGTTCGATGGCGCGGGCGGGCTCCTGGGTCATCGCCTCCACCACCTCCAGGTCCATGCGCAGGCTGGCCCCCGCGTTGTAGCGCGAGATCCACAAGACCCGCACCCCGTCCAGTCGGTGGCAGGCACTGACCAGCGCGTCGGGGAGCACGCTCGGCGGCAGCTCGAGCAGGACGTCGTCCACCGCCTTGCCCTCGCCGCTGTGCTCAACGATCTCGATCGCCTGGATGTCGGCGCCGGTCGTACCCAGCGCCGAGGCCAGTGTGCCCAGCGATCCCGGGACGTCAGGCAGCTCCACGCGCAGCAGAAAGGCCATGCCACCCACTGTCTCAGCCGTATGTTTCCGGTGGAAACGCAGATCGCTGGGTGGACCGGTCGGTGCTCAAGAGGTCAAGACCACCAGCTGGTACGCCAGCACACCAGCGCCGAGCAGCCGCCGGAACGGCGTCGCCCCGCGCAGCAGCTCGTCCAGCGCCCACACGACCAGTGCGCCGGTGGCAACGCCGCGCAGCCAGAGCTCGGTCTCGGCGCCGTCGGCCGCTAGCCGCACGCCGGTCGCGACGGCCCAGACCCCGATCGCCGCGTTCGGCGGCTGGGCGAGGACCAACCGATCCCGGTCGTCGCGAAAGGCTCGGTCGACGAGGCTGGTCTTGCGGTCACTCGGCACGGGCATGATGGTCCCATGAGCCCGGCCGACCCAGCGATGGTGAGCACTCCGGACCAGGACCGGTCACGCCCGCCGATCATCGACGACACCTCGTGGCGCACTGCCGCCTTCCGGCTCGGCGGGAACCCGTTGCCGCTGCTGCCCCCGGTGCGGATGTATGTCTGTGGCATCACGCCGTATGACGTGACCCATGTGGGGCATGCGGCCACGCTGGTGTGGGCCGACGTAGCCGCGGCGGTCATGCGGCTGGCCGGGGCCGCTGTCGTGACGGCGCGCAACGTCACCGATGTCGACGACGTGCTGACCAGTGCCGCAGCCCAGCACGGCCAGCGCTATGACCGGTTCGCGGCGGTGCACGAGTACCAGTTCGGCCACGACCTCGATGCGCTGCGCGTACGCGAGCCCCAGCACGCACCCCGTGCCGCGCGCCACGTGGACCAGGTGATCGCACTCGCTGCCGCCCTGCTGGCGGCGGGCGTGGCATACGAGTGGGACGGCTCGGTGGTCTTTCGCGGTGCGGCGGTGCCCGGCGCCGCCGGGCTCGACGACCGTGAGGCCAGCCGGCTGCTCGAGGACTACGGCGCCGGGCGCGAGCGCGACGGGTACGAGACGCCGTACGACGTGGCGGTGTGGCAACGCTCCGGAGCGGGCGACCCGGCCTGGCCGAGCCCCTGGGGGTGGGGTCGCCCGGGTTGGCACGCCGAATGTGCGGCGATGACGCTGGCGACCCTGGGTGCTCGTATCGACGTCCTCGCCGGTGGCGCTGACCTGGCCTTCCCCCACCACGTGTACCAGTCCGCGATGACGGCGGCGGTCAGCGGCGTACCACTGGCGCGAGCTCACCTGCACGTCGGCACCGTGGGGATCGACGGTGCCAAGATGGCCAAGTCGACGCAGAATCTGGTGCTCGTCGCCGACCTGCTGCAGCACTACCGGCCCGAGGTGCTGAGGATGCTGCTGCTGGATCGCGTCTGGCACCAGCCGTGGCAGTTCGCTCACGCCGACCTCGACGCCGCCGGGGACCGGCTCGACCGCATCTACTCCGCGGCTGGCCGGGTTGGCGCATCCGAGGCGGCCGCCGCGGCGGTCACCGACGCGCTGCTCGACGACCTCGACGTCTCCGGTGCGTTAGCGATCGCCGAGGACGCAGGCGGTACGCCGGCACGCCGGCTGCTGCGCGTGCTCGCCCTGGACTGATCGCCACCGTGGCACCGGTGATGGCACGATGCGGCAGATGGCGACGAACCGGTGGGTCGAGTGGGTGATGCGCGGTGAACGCGCCGCCGAGGTGCGCATCGCTGACGTGCTGCGCGATCGACCCGGCTGGCGGATCGCGGTCGAGCCGTACGTCGCGCACGGCACGGCCACGCGCTGCACAGTGCGCGGCCGGGTGCTGGTGTCTCGGCGCGGGGATGCATCGCCGGGCAGTCCGCTCGCGCCGCTGCGCAAGGCGGCAGCTCGGTACGCGACGGTCGACGTGCCGGGCGTCGTGGTGACCGTCGAGGTGGCCGGGCAGTCACAGCAGGCGACGTCCGGGCCGGAGGGATACATCGAGGCGACGATCGACCTGCCGAGCCTGCCGCCCGGCTGGCACACCGTCACCTACGCCGTGGCCGGTGGGGACCAGCTGGAGGGACCCCTGCTCGTCGTCGACCCCGGGGCCGAACGCGGCATCATCAGCGACCTCGACGACACCGTCATCCACACCGGTCTGACCCAGGCGATGGTCGCGTTGCGCAACTCGCTGCTCGTCGCCGACACCGCACGGATGGCGGTCGCCGGTGGCGCCGAGCTGTACCAGGGGCTGGTCGCCGGTGACGGCGGTCGGGCCCCGGTGTTCTACGTGTCCACCGGCGCCTGGAACGTGCACGGCATGCTGGTCGACTTCCTTGCCCGGACGGGGTTCCCACGCGGCCCGGTGCTGCTCACCGACTGGGGCCCGGGCCAGCGCTGGCTGTTCCGTGAGGACAGCGCCGCGTTCAAGGCGCGGGCGATCCGCGCTCTGTTCGCCGAGCACCCGCAGCTGTCCTGGGTGCTGGTCGGCGACAGCGGTCAGCACGATGCCGAGGCCTACGCCCAGGTGGTCCGTACCGAGCCGGGGCGGGTGACCGCGATCTACATCCGCGACGTGCCGCCGGCCTCGCTGCTGCGCACCTCGCGGGTCGAGGAGCTCGCCGCTGAGGTCCAGGCGCTGGGCGTACCCATGCTGCTGATCAGCGACAGCGTGCAGGCTGCCGAGCATGCGCGGTCGATCGGCCTCGTCGATGCAACCGTGGTGGAGCGCGTGCGGGCGGCCACGGTCTCGCCGTAGCGCCCCGTGACCACCGGGTCGCGCCTTGTCGCAAACTGAGACATCGCCAAGTGACAGCGCCGTTGATGATGGCTCGACGGCTAGCCGCTAGCCGGTGTGCTGCGCTCCCCGCGCTGGCAGTCACGCCCGGGACTGCGCTGAGTCCGCTCGACGTACGGGAGTAGAGCCATGGATGCAACCACTGACAACAGTTTCCGCCTGATCTACCGCAGCCAGAGCAAGATCGCGCCGGAGGCACGCAAGGTCAAGCTCGGCGCTCTCTTTTCAGCCAAGCGCGGTCGAACAACAAGAAGCGGCAGATCACCGGCGCCCTGTTGCTCTCCGACGATTGGTTCGTGCAGGTCCTGGAGGGCCAAGAGTGCGCGGTGCGATCGCTGTACGCGCTGATCGAGAAGGATCCCCGACACGACTCAGTCTCGCTTCTCGAAACTCGCACCGTCGACGAGCGGGTCTTCTCCCGGTGGGCCATGGCCAAGGTGGCCGAGGACGGCGAGCCGGACATCCCCCTGATCGCTCACCGCGACGGCATCTCGCCAGCCGCGGGCCGAGGCACCACGCCTGAGCAGGACGAGCTCTTGGCCTTCATGCGCGACTCCGCCGTTGGTGACTCGCATGCAGCTGGCGGTGGGCCGGCCGCTTAGCCGCTCAGGCGCTGAGCTGGCCAGGCGCAGACGTGCTGGTCCCGGCTTCCTGTCCGCCCAGATCGTGGCCGCATCGCCGGTTGTCCGGCCTGGCCGGTGCGTGTGCTGGGCTCGGCAGTGGGCTGGCAGCTCAGCTCAGCGCGTACTCACGGCCGAGGACGAGCCTCGCAGCCCCCTAGGATCCCTCGCCCGCGCAGGTGTCCTGACGCAGCAGCCCATAGACCATCCGCCACCCCACCGCGGATGAGCCCGGGCGATCCGGCGTAGCTCGGCGCGCACCCGGGCCTGCGAACGGTGAACGCCGGCGACCAGGCAGGCGTCGGGCGGGCTGAGGGTCGTGCGCCTGCACGACGTCCGGCACGGGTGTGACTCGGAACCCAGGAGGGTAGGGCTTGGCCACGACGCATCGTCTCCTCCGACGCTGGGCGAGCTGGCCACTCCTCACCGGCGCGTCCGGAGTACCGGGGAACATCACCTCAGCCGTGCTCGCCGAATAACATTGATGTGACCATGCGTCGGATGATCGCTGTAAGGGCGCACACGATCCCGATACCGGTGAAGGCGCCTAGGGCGAGAAATATTGCTCCGGCACCCCATATGCTTGCGTCCGGTGGGTACGGTGTCGCCTGGGTGGCAGCGTCTATTGACCATACGACCGTGAGAACTGTTGGTATCACCACAGCGGCAATCAGGCCCATCCGTCGGTAGGTCACCACGATGGCCAGCGCAGCCAGCGTCAACGCAAGCCCGACTACCTGCCACGCCTCGTAGGGCCCTCGATCCTGATTGTGCCGGGCACACGGTACTTGTCTTGATCCCAGCCCAACCAGACCATGTAGAGGACCACGGCATCAGGGCGACGAGACAGGCGGCCAAACCCTTACGCACCACAATCGCTCCATTGATTGTCCCGAGGCGGAACTGCTCCACCAACAGTCCTCCGTGAACAGATGCGGCGACACCCCCGGATGCATTCGCGGTCAGAGCTGCAATTGACTAACCCCCTGCATATCCGACGTGTCCCAGTAGGGGCTGTGGTTCCTAACGAAATATACATACGTTCCAGCCGACCCATTGCAGAGCCCGCGACGGATTGGGGCATTTGGCCACTTATTAGAGCAGTTCCGGCGCAAATCTGCAATGAATTGGTTCTGGCCAAGGACAATGGCCCTGGTCAGGGAGCCGTTACCCCGCAAGGGTGGCTGGCGCGCTCGGAGGGATTCGAACCCCCAACCTTCTGATCCGTAGTCAGATGCTCTATCCGTTGAGCTACGAGCGCACGACCGTCGCCGGTCGACCCCGCACTCTAGCGCGGCCCGGCGGCGGCCCC
>JACCVL010000071.1 GCA_013698185.1 Nocardioidaceae bacterium | reverse complement strand
GTGTCCATCGATGCACCTCCGGGTCGCACACTACTACGCAGGACGCGGTAGTGGCCAGAGACGGCGCGTCGGGATTCCCTGCCTCGCTGCGGCGGAGGTGGCATACTCGAAGTTACTCGCTGGTAGGTAAGGCAGGCAGGGGACGGCAATGAGCCACTACAGGTCCAACATCCGCGACATCGAGTTCAACCTGCTCGAGGTGCTCGGCCGGGACCAGGTGCTCGGAGCCGGACCCTTCGCCGAGATCGACGCGGACACCGCCCGGACGATCCTGCACGAGGTCGACAAGCTGGCCACCCGCGAGCTCGCACCCTCGTTCGCAGACGCCGACCGCAACCCGCCGGTGTACGACCCCGAACGCCGGACCGTCGCGTTGCCGACGCAGTTCAAGCAGAGCTACCGGGCCTGGCTCGACTCGGAGTGGTGGCGCCTGCAGGTGCCCGTCGAGCTCGGCGGGCAGCCCGCGCCGATGTCGCTCAACTGGGCGGTGGCCGAGCTCGTGCTCGGCGCCAACCCCGCGGTGTGGATGTACTGCGCCGGCCCCAACTTCGCCAGCATCGTCTACCGCACCGGCAACGAGCGCGACCAGCGGATCGCCACCCACATGATCGAGCGCGAGTGGGGCGCGACCATGGTGCTGACCGAGCCGGACGCTGGCTCCGACGTCGGCGCCGGGCGGACGAAGGCGCGACTGCAGCCGGACGGCAGCTGGCACCTCGAGGGCGTCAAGCGCTTCATCACCTCCGGCGAGCAGGACATGTCCGACAACATCGTGCACCTGGTGCTCGCGCGGCCCGTGGGCGTCCAGGGCGTCGGCGGGCCCGGCACTAAGGGCCTGTCGCTGTTCATCGTGCCCAAGCATCACTTCGACCTCGAGACCGGCGAGCTCACCGGGCAGCGCAACGGCGTCTATGTGACCGGCGTCGAGAAGAAGATGGGCATCAAGGTGTCGACCACCTGCGAGCTGACTTTCGGCGACGGGGAGCCCGCACGCGGCTGGCTGCTCGGCGAGGTCCACGACGGCATCTCGCAGATGTTCCGGGTTATCGAGAGCGCCCGAATGATGGTGGGCACCAAAGCGTTCGCGACGCTGTCCACCGGCTACCTGAACGCGCTCGACTTCGCCCGCACCCGCGTCCAGGGCCCCGACCTCACCCAGGTCTCGGACAAGACCGCACCGCGGGTGCCCATCTCCGCCCACCCCGACGTACGGCGCTCGCTCATGACCCAGAAGTCGTGCGCCGAGGCATTGCGTGCCCTGGTGCTGTACACCGCCAGCTGGCAGGACCAGATCGCGATCGCCAGGCATGAGGGCACGCGCGACGAGATCGCCGAGCGGGTCAACGACCTCCTGCTCCCGATCGTGAAGGGGTACGGCTCCGAGCGGTCGTGGGTGCTGCTCGGCACCGAGTCGCTGCAGACATTCGGTGGGTCGGGCTTTTTGTCCGACTACCCCCTCGAGCAGTACGTCCGCGACGCCAAGATCGACACCCTGTACGAGGGCACCACCGCCATCCAGGGCATGGACCTGTTCTTCCGCAAGATCGTCAAGGACCAGGCGCAGGGGCTGGGGCATCTCGCGGGTCAGGTACAGGACTTCGTGACGACGGAGGCCGGCAACGGCCGGCTCAAGGTCGAGCGCGAGCACCTGGCCGCCGCCCTTGCCGATGTGCAGGGCATCGTCGCCGCCATGGTCTCCCAGCTGGTGAGCGCCGACGCCCAGGCCGACGACGGGGACGTACGCAACGTCTACAAGGTCGGCCTCAACACCTCACGGCTGCTGATGGCCCTCGGTGACGTGATCTGCGGCTGGCTGCTGCTGCGCCAGGCTGAGGTCGCCCAGGCCGCGCTCGACGCAGGGGCGGCCGGATCGGAGCGGTCGTTCTACGAGGGCAAGGTGGCCGCGGCGTCGTTCTTCGCCCGCACCGTGCTGCCCAAGCTGGCCGCCGAGCGGTCCATCGCCGAGGCGACCGATCTGTCGCTGATGGACCTCGACGACGCGGCGTTCTGAGCGGCGGCGCGGCACGGCGCCGTGCATCGGCTCCCCCGCGGAGTACCGTCGAGCCGACGCCGCGAATGACGGGGCGACAACGAACGGAGCGACCATGGGTATCGGTGTGGGAGTCGTCCTCATCGTGCTAGGCGCCATCTTCGCCTTCGCGCTGGACTTCAATATCGCCGGGGTCGAGGAGTACGTGCTCGGCTGGATCCTGATCCTCGGCGGAGTCCTGGCCATCGTGCTGGGCCTGTTTCAGACCGCTCAGCGCAACCGTACGCACAGCACCGTCGAGGAACGCCGCTACGACAACCGGCCCTGAGCCGCCCGTCGGTCAGCGCGACGCGGGCCGGCGCGAGTGGCCGCGGTAGCCACCAGCGGCCTTGCGTCCCTGATAGCCACCACCGCCGCGGCGCGGCGCACTGCTCGGACG
>JACCVL010000063.1 GCA_013698185.1 Nocardioidaceae bacterium | reverse complement strand
GCCGAGCGGTGCCCAGCCCGACTTGTCGAGCAGGGCCAGGCCGGACATCGTCAACACGATCACGATGCCACGGCGGATGATCGAGGCAGGCACCCGCGGTGCGATCGTGGAGCCCAGGATCGTGCCGGGCACCGAGCCGATGACCAGCGGCAGCAGCAGGCCCCAGTCGAGCCCGTGCGCGGAGATGTTGGCGAGTGCGGCGGCGAGCACCAGCGGGACGGCCTGCACGAGGTCGGTGCCGACCAGCTTCACCGCGGACAGCGTCGGGTAGAGCATCAGCAGCGCGATCATGATGACCGACCCCGACCCGACCGAGGTGATCCCGACCAGCAGCCCGCCGACCGCGCCGACCAGCACGGTGGGCAGGGGGCGGACGACATGGGCGGCGCCACCGCCCGTGCCGGCGCGTACCCGGCGCAGCTGGATGTACAGCCGCAACGCGTAGGTCGACGCGGCGAGCAGCAGCGCAAACCCGATGGCCATCTTCAAGGTGTTGTCCAGCTCGGCGGGATCGACGAACCAGCCGATCACGAAGGGGCCCAGGAACGCGAAGGGGACCGAGCCGAGGATCAGCCAACCCGCCAGCTTGAGGTCGGGCGAACCCTCCCGCCAGTGCACAGCGGCACCGCCGCTCTTGTAGATCGCGGCTGCCGTGAGGTCGGCGGTGACCACGGTCGCAGCATCACCGACGCCGAGGAAGATCAGTGCCGGCGTCATCAGCGCGCCGCCGCCCATACCGGTGATGCCGACGACGATGCCGACGAGGAAGGCCGCCGTGACCACCTTGAGGTCGACGCCGCCGACGACGAAGGCGTCCGACGCCGCCTGCACGCTGGTGAGGAACATGGCTCTCCGAGGGAAGGGGTGACGGCTGCTGCAGTCGCCGAGTAATACGACTGAGGTAGTAAACCATGCAGAGTACGAGCCGGGAGCCGATTACGGCGTGGGCCGGCTCACGCAAGCCAGCCCTGCTGGTGCAGCACGTCCATGACCTCGTCCACGCAGCCGTCCAGGTCGCGCCCGGTGGTGTCGATCCGCAGGCTGGCATCGGCGGGCTCCTCGTACGGCGAGAAGATGCCGGTGAAGTCGGGGATCTCGCCGCGTCGGGCTTTGGCGTACAGCCCCTTGCGGTCGCGCCGTTCACACTCGGCGAGCGGGGTCGCCACGTGGACGAGAACGAACCCCCCGCCGGCGTCGGCGGTCATCTGGCGCACCTCTCGCCTGGTCGCGTCGAAGGGGGCGATCGGCGAACAGATCGCGACCCCGTGGTGGCGGCTGATCTCGGCACCCACCCAGCCGATGCGTCGGATGTTGGTCTCGCGGTCCGCGCGGCCGAAGCCGAGGCCCTTGGACAAGTGGTGACGCACGACGTCGCCGTCGAGGCTGGTGACGGTGCGGTCGCCACGCTCCAGCAGGCGGTCGACCAGCGCCCGCGCGATGGTCGACTTGCCCGACCCGGACAGCCCGGTGAAGAAGACGACCAGTCCGCGGCGGTGCAGCGGCGGCCGGTCCTGGTCGACGACGGCCTGCACCGCCGGCGGCAGCTCGCCGCCGGTGGGGATGCCGGCGATGCGCGAGCGGGCGTACCTGGCCACGACGAAGTCGCGCAGGGCCTTGTCGGCGTCGGTGTCGGGACCGCCCGGGTCACGCCGGGCGATCGGTACGGCGACGACCTGTGCGTTGTCGATCAGCGGGGCCGCGGCCAGCGTGGCCCGGATGAGCCCGGGACCGGAGACACCGACGGGGGTGCCGGTACCGACGCAGGCGACCAGGACCGGCTGCTCGCCCGACGTGGCGGCCGCATCGTTGATGTGGTCGATCTCGGCGGTGCTGAGCGGCGCCGTCACCGCGACGGCCAGGCCAGCAGCCGGGCTGTCGGGCTGGCGGTAGTACCGCCGGAACGGGCCGAACTCGTGGTGCCCGAGCGCCTGCACCGCGCCCACCACACCCGTCCGCCCGTCTGGAAGGTCGTAGGTCTGCTCGAGGCGCACCCGCGCCAGGGGCAGGCCCTCCGGGTCCAGCAGCTCGACCTCGCCGTCGGCGGCAGCCTGCTCGGCGGCTTCCGCGGTGAGCCCGACGGTGAGTGGGGGATGCCCGTTCTCGCTGTCGCGGGTGAAGCCCGCGGGGCCGTCGACGTCCAGGACGCCACTGGTCAGGAGCTCGAGATCGTCGAGCTCGCGCTGGTTCGGGGTCCACTGGAGCACGGCGCCGATCATGCCATCGGGGCGTCGATGCCGAGTGCGGCGGTGTGATCGCTAATGTCACGCTTCGTGCACAACTCCGCGCAGGAATCTGGCCAACCGTCACTCACTGACCCGGTCATCATGGTGGAAGTCGTCCGCTCCGGCTTCGTCGAGGGCCATCACCGGGGTTCAGCGGTGGCCCTGAGCCCCGCCGGTGAGGTGCTCGTGGCGTACGGAGACGTCACGTCGCCGATGTTTCCGAGGTCGTGCAACAAGCCACTGCAGGCGGCGGCGATGGTGCGCCTCGGGTTGCAGCTGCCCCTCCCGTTGCTGGCGCTGGTCGCGTCGTCGCACTCCGGCGAGACCATGCACGTCGACGGGGTACGCCAGATACTCGACGACGCCGGTCTCGACGAGTCCGCCCTACAGACCCCCGCCGACTGGCCGCTGGACGACGACGCCCGCGAGGCAGTCGTCCGCGAGTGGGGCAGCAAGTCGTCGCTGCTGATGAACTGCTCGGGCAAACACGCCGGGATGCTCGCGACCTGCGTCGCCAACGGCTGGCCGGTCGACACCTACACCGAGCCGGACCACCCGCTGCAGCGGGCGATCGGGGCCACCTTCGCCGAGCTGACCGGAGAGCCGGTGGCCCGCGTCGGCGTCGATGGCTGCGGTGCGCCGTTGCTGTCCACCAGCCTCACTGGGCTGGCCCGCGCGTTCACGGGGCTGGCCCTCGCGAGCCCGGAGTCCGCCGAAGGCCAGGTGGCGGCAGCGATCCGCCAGCACCCGCAGCTCGTGAGCGGATCGGCCCGAGACGAGGCGGCCCTGCTGGCTGCCTTGCCGGGTGCGATCGGCAAGGCCGGCGCTGAGGCGTCGTACGCGGTCGCGCTCGCCGACGGCACGGCGGTGGCGCTCAAGATCGACGACGGGGCGTACCGAGCCCGACCGGTCGCGATGGCGGCGGTGCTCCAGCAGCTCGGCGTGTCACACCCGGTGCTCGACGAGCAGGTGCGTGCCCCGGTGTTCGGCGCCGGGCGCCAGGTCGGTGAGGTGCGCGCCGTGCTCGCCTGACCCGCCCGCCCGGCCCGCCCCCGCGCCAGCCCGCCCCGCGCGCAGCACGCCCCGCGCCACGTAAACGTGGCGGTCGAACCCTTTACGGGGTGCCGACCCCACGTAAACAGTCGCTCCGCCACGTAAACGTGGCGCGGCGTCGCGAGCAGCGCAGGGCGCGCGGGGCTGGGCGTGAGGCGGCTCACGCCCGTTCTGCTTGCACGAGCAAGCACGCGGCTAGCACAATGGCGGCATGGCCCGGTTGGACGTGAGCAAGACGGTCGGCAGCGTCGGGGAGTACCTGCGTGAGCAGCGCAACTCCGCGGAGTTGTCGTTGCGCCAGGTCGCCGACCTCGCGGGCGTCTCCAACCCGTACCTCAGCCAGGTGGAGCGCGGCTTGCGCAAGCCATCGGCCGAGGTGCTGCAAGGTCTGGCCAAGGCACTGCGGATCTCCGCGGAGACGCTCTATGTCCGAGCCGGGATCCTCGATCCCGATGAGGACGGGTCGCGCTCAGTGGAGCTGGCGATCCTCGGAGACCCCGGTCTCAACGAGCGACAGCGTCAAGCATTGCTGGACATCTACACCGCGTTCCGGGCCGAGTCCCCAACCACCGAACCGACCACCCCTAGTCGTCCCGAGGAGGACCTCTGATGGCACGCACCAAGACCCCCAGCCCCCTGTACGCCGTGCTCGGCGCCGGTGACCTGGTCGCCGAGCGCATCCGCCGTACCACTGTCGAGACCGACCCCAGGCATGCCGCGCAACAGCAGCTGGGTGCGCTCCGAGCTGAGCTCCGGGCGCTGCCGGACCGCGCCCAGAGCGCGGCCCACGAGGCACTCGGTCAGGCTGCGTCGGTCTATGGCGACCTCGCCGAGCGGGGCGAGACCCTCGTGACGCGGGTACGCAACCAACAGTCGACCAAGGACGCCGCGGCCGCGGCCAAGACCACCAAGTCGCAGGCCAAGGCCACCGTCACCACCGCTCGCAAGGAGAGCGCCCAGGCGGCCAAGGCGACGACCACCACCGCCAAGAAGCAGGCCGGCAAGACCGCTGACCAGGGCGACAAGACCGCCGAGCAGGCCGCCGAGGGCGCCAAGGCGACCAAGACGACCGCCAAGCGCACGACGACGAAGGCCACCAACGCCACGCGGCCCCGGGCCAAGGCGACCCGCACCAGCGCCCGCAAGACCGCCGAGGCGACCACCAAGGCCGTCACCGACGCCGCCGCCAAGGTCGGAGACTGAGACAGGGGTGCTGCCCACGCCGGTTAGTCTGATCCCGTGGGCATCACCCTCTTCGACGCGCGCACCACCATCGAGCTGGCGCTCGCGCTCATCCTGTTCGCGGTCAAGGCCTTCGCTTTCGTCGACGCGGTGAGTCGCCCCGCCCCCGCGTACCTCGCCGTGGACAAGCAGACCAAGGTCTTCTGGGTGCTGGTGCTCGGACTCTTTCTGGTCGCGCACATACTGTTCTGGCGCCCCATCGGGATCCTCAACCTCGTCGGCACCGTGGCTGCGTTCGTCTACCTCGCCGACGCCCGCCCAGCGCTGCGGTCCTTGCAGGGCGGCGGCCGGGGTCCGTACGGGTAGCGATCCGCGCATCTCGTACGAGTGGAGACTGACGTCATGCCGGTACGCGTCGAGGTACTACGCGGTGACATCACCCGCCAGCACGTCGACGCCATCATCAACGCGGCCAACCGCGGGATGCGCGGCGGCGGTGGCGTCGATGGAGCCATCCACCGCGCCGGCGGCCCGGCCGTGCTGCGTGACTGCGTGCAGCGGTTCCCCGACGGGCTAGCGACCGGGCAGGCGGGGTGGACCATCGCCGGGGATCTGCCCGCCCAGTGGGTGATCCACGTGGTAGGGCCTAACCGGCACGCGGGCGAGACCGAGCCCGACCTGCTGGCCTCCTGCTACCGCAACGCGCTGGCGGTGGCCGACGAGCTGGACGTACGGAGGCTGGCGGCTCCGCTGGTGTCGGCCGGGGTGTATGGATGGCCGGTCGACGACGCGGCCCGGATCGCGGTCGAGACCGTCCGCGACACCGTCTCCTCGGTCGAGCTGGTGCGTTTCGTGGCGTTCGGCGGTGACGCCGAGGCCGCGCTGGGTGCTGTCCTTTGACCTCGGCCGGCGCGGTCAGCGTCGGGCGCGGGCGGCAGTCTTGGCGCGATCGTGCGCGTTCAGCGCGGTCTTGCGCATCCGGATCGACGACGGGGTGATCTCGACGCACTCGTCATCGCGGCAGAACTCCAGCGACTGCTCGAGGCTCAGGCGCCGTGGCGGCACCAGCTTCTCGAAGTTGTCGGCGTTCGAGCGCACGTTGGTCATCTTCTTCTCTTTAGTGATGTTGACGTCCATGTCGTCCTCGCGCGAGTTCTCCCCGACGATCATGCCCTCGTAGACCTCGGTCGCGGGCTCGACGAACAGCGTGCCGCGCTCCTGCAGGTTGGTCATCGCGTACGACGTGGCGGCACCGGTGCGATCGGCGACCAGCGACCCCGACCCGCGCGTACGCAGCTCACCGAACCACGGCTCGTAGCTCTCGAACACGTGGTGGGCGATGCCGGTGCCACGGGTGTCGGTGAGGAACTCGGTACGAAAGCCGATCAGGCCACGCGCGGGCACCAGGAACTCCATCCGGATCCAGCCGGTGCCGTGGTTGACCAGCTGCTCCAGCCGGCCCTTGCGGACCGCGAGCAGCTGGGTGATCGTGCCGAGATACTCGTCGGGGCAGTCGATGGTCAGCCGCTCGACCGGCTCGTGCACCTTCCCGTCGACCTCGCGGGTGACCACCTGCGGCTTACCGACGGTCAGCTCGTAGCCCTCGCGCCGCATCTGCTCGACCAGCACCGCCAGCGCGAGCTCGCCCCGGCCCTGCACCTCCCAGGTGTCGGGGAACTCCGTCGGCAGCACTCGCAGCGACACGTTGCCGACCAGCTCCCGCTCGAGCCGCTCGCGGACCAGCCGGGCCGTGACCTTGGTGCCCTTCTCCCGCCCGGCGAGCGGGGAGGTGTTGGTGCCGATGCTCATCGAGATCGCCGGCTCGTCGACGGTGATCGGCGGCAGTGGGCGGGTGTCGTCGGGGTCGCACAGGCTGTCGCCGATGGTGATCTCGGGGATGCCCGCGATGGCCGCGATGTCACCAGGCCCGGCCGAGGCCACGGGCACCCGGTCCAGGGCCTCGGTGAGCAGCAGCTCGGAGATGCGCACCCGCTCGACCCGGCCGTCGCGTCGGCACCAGGCGACCGAGTCGCCCTTGCTCAGCGTGCCCGCGTACACCCGGCATAGCGCGAGGCGGCCGAGGAACGGCGAGGCGTCGAGGTTGGCGACCTGGGCCCGCAGCGGTGCGTCCGGCTCGTACGGCGGCGCCGGCACGGCCTCCATGATGGTCCGGATCAGTGGCTCGAGATCCTCGGAGTCGGGCATCGAGCCATCGGCCGGACGCTCCAGCGATGCGCGGCCGGCGCGAGCCGAGGCGTACACGACCGGGAGGTCGAGGATGTCGTCGCGATCGGGAGCGTGGTCGTCGGCGAGGTCGAACAACAGCTCGTACGCCTCGTCGACAACCTCGGCGATGCGGGCGTCGGGGCGGTCGACCTTGTTGACGACCAGGACGACCGGAAGGTGCGCCTCCAGGGTCTTGCGCAACACGAAGCGGGTCTGCGGCAGCGGCCCCTCCGAGGCGTCGATCAGCAGCACGACGCCGTCGACCATCGCCAGGCCGCGCTCCACCTCGCCGCCGAAGTCGGCGTGCCCGGGGGTGTCGATGATGTTGAGCACAAGTCCGCCCTCGGGCGCCGACGGGCCACGCCAGCGCACGGCGGTGTTCTTGGCCAGGATCGTGATGCCCTTCTCCCGCTCCAGGTCACCGGAGTCCATGACCCGGTCGGCGACGTCCTGGTTGGCCCGGAAGGCGCCCGACTGCCACAGCATCGCGTCGACCAGCGTGGTCTTGCCGTGGTCGACGTGCGCGACGATCGCCACGTTGCGCAGGTTGGTGCGGGTGCGCACAGGAGAGGACTCGGCTGGCGACGGCATGGGAAGACAAGGTCCTTCGGGTTCGGGGAGCGACTCGGGGGTGGCCGCACGAGTCGCGGCGCTGCCAGCCTACCGGTGGCGCCGAAGCAGCCCCAGCCGCCGCGCGTCGAGATGGCAGGGCCGCCGGGGCCCCCACACGACTTGTCACCGCAGCAGTGTGTGAGAACGCTGTGTGGCGGTGGCAACTCCGCCGGAGCAGCCGGAGCTCAGCCCGGCGGCGCCGGGTCGAGTGCACGTCGTCGAGGCCGGCGGCGAGTCAGCGCCACGCCGGCCAGGCACAGCGCCCCGCCCACGTACGCCAGCGCCGGGGGGGTCTCGGCCAGCAGGAGCCAGGCCAGCCCAACGGTGATCGGGGGGACCAGGTACGTCGTGACGCCCAGCTTGCTGACGTTCATGTGGGTCAGCGCGTAGCCGTAGGTGGTAAAGGCGACAGCGGTCGGAAAGACGCCGAGGTAGACCCACCAGGCCAGATCGGCGGCCGGCAGCGTCGAGGCTTCCCGGACCAGGTCGGGTGCGAAGGGCAGACAGACGACCGCGCCGACGGTGCAGGCCACCCACGTCGCCTGCAACGAGGCCAGGCGCGCCATCACCGGCTTCTGCAGGATCAGGCTCACGGCGTACGCCGCCGCCGACAGCAGGCACAGTGCGACGCCGAGCGGATCCCGGCGGCCGTCGGGCGTGCCGGACAGGCTGATCACCGCCACGCCGGTGAACGCGACGACCAGTCCGGCCCACAGCGCCGGCGTCGACTGCTCGCCGAGAAACACTGTCGCGAGCAGGGCGATCAGGACCGGGGCGACCTGGATCAGCATCGCCGCGGTGCCAGCGTCCACCCGTCGCTCCCCCTCGTTGAGCGCGAGGTTGTAGACGCCGAACCACAACACCCCGATCGCCACCAGCCGCGGCCAGTCCGAGGGGGCGGGCCGCTGCCAGCTGCGGGTTGCGAGCACCGCCCCCAGGCAGAGCGAGCCGACCACGAGCCGGCCCAGGCTCAGCGGGCCGGGGGAGATGTCGCGGCCGAGGTGCCGGATCGCCACGAATGCGGAGGCCCACAGCACCAGCGTGGTGGCGACGGCGAGCAGCGGCAGTGTCGCGGACGGGGCGACCGTTGGCCGAAGGGTTCCAGGGGTGCGCACCGCACGAAACCTAGCCGTGACTGTCCCAAAGATCCGGCGGCCTCCGGACGGAGCGCTCATGCGCTCATGCGTCCTTCCCCCGCCATGCCGTCACCCCTCACGGTGCACCTTGTGCTGCGCCGCCTGGGCGCGCGGCTTCATGACCAGCAGGTCGACGTTGACGTGGTGGGGGCGGGTGGCGACCCAGGCGACTGCGTCCGCGACATCCTCGGCGACCAGCGGCTCGGCCACCCCGGCGTAGACCGTGGCGGCCGCGGCGGCGTCACCACCCATCCGGTTCAGCGTGAACTCGTCGGTGCGCACCATGCCGGGCGCGATCTCGGTGACCCGCACCGGCTGCCCGACCAGCTCCAGGCGCAGCGTCTCGGTCATCACCGCGACGGCGTGCTTGGCCACGGTGTAGCACCGCCGCCCTCGTAGGCGATCCGGCCGGCCGTCGAGCCCATGTTGACCAGGACACCGTCGCCGGAGGCCACCAGGGCGGGCAGCAAGGCCTTGGTGACCCGCAGCGCACCGAGCACGTTGACCTCGTACATCCACCGCCAGTCACCCGCCTCGCTGGTGGCCACGGGATCGACGCCGACCGCCGTGCCGGCGTTGTTGCCCAGCACGTTCAAGCCCGGTCCGACCGCCTCGGCCAGCGCGGCTACCGCGTCGTCGTCGGTGACGTCGCAGGGCACCGCGTGGCCCCCGATTTCGCCGGCCAGCGCCTCGATCCGGTCGACGCGGCGCGCGGCGACCACCACCTCGAAGCCGGCCGCGGTCAGCGCACGGGCGGTTGCCGCCCCGATGCCACTGCTCGCGCCGGTCACGACCGCCGTACGGGGGGAGGGCATGGCGCCATGGTGTCAGGCGGGCCGGGCTGGTCGCCCGCCGATGCGGCGAATCGCGATGGAATGGGGGAGGATCGGCGACGGTTGAACATTCACGGCCGAGCGAGGAGACCCAGACCAGTGCTGCACGCAGTCGGAGCGCCCGTACGCCGGGTCGCGATGTTGTCGCTGCACACCTCACCGGTCGAGCAGCCCGGTAGCGGCGACGCCGGCGGCATGAACGTCTACGTGTCCGAGCTGTCGCGCCGCCTGGCGCGCCGGGGCATCGAGGTCGACGTCTATACCCGAGCCACCTCCTCGACCGCTCCACCGGTGCACGACCTGGCGCCGGGGGTCAGCGTCCGCTCGGTGGTGGCGGGTCCGTTCGAGGGGTTGGCCAAGGCTGACCTGCCCGGGCAGATGTGCCCCTTCGTCCGCGAGGTGCTGCGCACGGAGGCGACCTTCCCGCACGGGCACTACGACCTGGTGCACTCGCACTACTGGCTCAGCGGCCAGGTCGGGTCGGTGCTCGCGGACCGGTGGGGTGTGCCCCTGGTGCATGCGATGCACACCATGGCCAAGGTCAAGAACGCCTCTCTCGCAGACGGTGACACCCCCGAGCCGCCGGCGCGCGTGATCGGCGAGGAGCAGGTCGTCGCCGCCAGCGACGTGCTCGTCGCCAACACCGCCGACGAGGCCGGCCAGCTCATCGAGCTGTACGACGCACCACAGGAGCGGGTCCGGGTGGTACACCCCGGCGTCGACCTCGACGTCTTCGGCGCTGCCCGTACCGGTGGGCGGAGCGGCGCGCGCCGCCGCCTCGGCCTGCCCGCGGACGCTCGGGTGCTGCTGTTCGTGGGCCGCCTGCAGCCGCTGAAGGCGCCCGACGTACTGCTGCGCGGTGTCGCCGCCCTGCTGGCCACTCGCCCTGACCTGCGCCCGAGCCTGGTCGTGCCGATCGTGGGTGGCCCGTCCGGCAGCGGCACCGACCACCCCGACTCGCTGACCAAGCTGGCTAGCCAGCTGGGCATCGCCGACGTGGTCCGCGCCGTCCCGCCCGCCGCCCATGCCGACCTTGCCAGCTGGTACGCCGCGGCCACGCTGGTGTGCGTGCCGTCCTACTCGGAGTCGTTCGGTCTGGTCGCGCTCGAGGCGCAGGCCTGCGGTACGCCCGTCGTCGCGGCGCGGGTGGGGGGGCTGCCGGTGGCGGTGCACGACGGGGTGTCCGGGGCGCTGGTCGACGGCCACGACCCGCAGGCGTGGGCGCGACAGCTCGAGCTGATGCTCGACCGCCCGCGCCTGCTCGACTCGATGGGGCAGGCCGCCGTCCGGCATGCCGCGGGCTTCAGCTGGGACCGCACCGCCGAGCAGACCGTGCAGGTCTATCGCGCGGCCCAGCTGCTGCCGGCGGTCGACGCCGCGCCCCTGGCCCTGAGCTCGTGAGCTCGTGAGCGCCGGGCCTGATCCGCGCGTTCGAGCCGCCGACATCGTGCGCAACGCGCTAGCCGAGACCGGGCTCGACGTGGTCGAACACCACCCCGGCGTCTTCGAGGTCGTGCTGCCCGGTGAGCGCAAGCTGCAGACCACCGCGCGGCTGGAGGTGCGCGACCATGCCCTGGCGGTGCACGCCTTCGTGGCGCGCCAGCCGGACGAGAACCACGCAGCGGTGTACCGCTGGCTGTTGGAGCGCAACCTGCGGCTGTACGCGGTCGCCTTCGCCGTCGACGCCACCGGTGACATCTACCTGGACGGCCGGGTGCCTCTGCACGCGGTCACCACCGAGGAGGTCGACCGGGTGTTGGGGGCCGTGGCGACGTACGCCGACGAGTCGTTCAACACCATCCTCGAGCTCGGTTTCGCCGGCTCGATCCGGCGCGAGTGGCAGTGGCGGCGCGATCGCGGTGAGTCCACTCGCAACCTCGACGCCTTCCGTCACCTGTTGGAGCGCCCCGGGCACGAGCCGCGAGACGGTGCCGACCCGCCCCGATAGTGTCGGGCCATGACTGCTGAGCATCGGCTGATCCTGCTCCGCCACGGCGAGTCGGACTGGAATGCCAAGAACCTGTTCACGGGCTGGGTCGACGTCGATCTCACCGACCGGGGCCGTGACGAGGCGACGCGTAGCGCCGACCTGATGCGAGCGGTCGACCTGCGGCCCGACGTGGTGCACACCTCGGTGCTTCGCCGGGCAATCGCCACCGCCCAGCTCAGCCTGTCGGGGCTGGACCGTGACTGGCTGCCGGTACGCCGGTCGTGGCGGCTCAACGAGCGCCACTACGGCGCGCTGCAGGGCAAGGACAAGAAGGCGACCCAGGAGGAGTACGGCGAGGAGCAGTTCATGCGCTGGCGCCGCTCGTACGACGAGCCGCCCCCACCCATCGCCGACGACGACGAGTGGAGCCAGGTGGACGACCCGCGTTACGCCGACCTGCCGAGCGAGCTGCGCCCGCGCACGGAGTGTCTGGCCGACGTGCTGGTGCGGATGCTCCCCTACTGGTACGACGCAATCGCCCCCGACCTGCGCGTCGGCCGTACCGTGCTGGTCGCCGCCCACGGCAACTCGCTGCGGGCGCTGGTCAAGCACCTCGACGACATGGACGCCCAGACCGTCGTGGGGCTCAACATCCCGACCGGGATCCCGTTGGTCTACGAGCTGGACGCGGACATGCGTCCCCTGACCCGCGGTGGGGAGTACCTCGACCCCGCTGCCGCCGCCGACGCCATCGAGGCGGTCAAGAACCAGGGCCGCTGACCCGCCGCACCCGCCGTCCCGCCGCACCGCCGAGTGGTGCCAAGGCGGGGTGCTAATGCCTAGCAGAGCCCAGATGGGCACCACTCGGCGTGCGGGCGGGCGTGCGGTGGGCGATCTACTCGTAGTGCGGCGGGTTCTGGCCGGTCACGAGGTAGACGACGCGCCGGGCCATGGAAACGGCGTGGTCAGCGATCCGCTCGTAGTAGCGCCCCAGCAGGGCCAGGTCGATCGCCGGCTCGACGCCGTACTCCCAGTCTTCGTCGAGCAGGATGCGGAACATGGAGCGGCGCAGCCGGTCCATCTCCTCGTCCTCGGCCTCGAGTGCCAGGGCCGCGTCGACGTCGCGGTCGGCGATGATGCGCGCGGTCTCCGCCACCATCCGCTCGGCGGTCTCGGCCATGTTGGCGATCGTCGGACGCAGCGCCGGCGGCACGGCACGGTCGGGCATCCGCATCCGCGCGATCTTGGCGACGTGCACGGCGAGGTCGCCCATGCGTTCGAGGTCAGCCACGATGCGCAGCGCCGCGATGAGCATCCGCAGGTCGCCGGCGACCGGCTGCTGGGTGGCGAGCAGCTCGAAGGACGTCTCCTCCACCCGCTCCCGGGCCTCGTCGATCGCCTTGTCCCCGGCGATGACGGTCTCGGCAGCGTCGGCGTCGGCTTCCAGCAGCGCCGAGGTGGCCTGTTCGACCGCCGCCCGGACCGTGTGCGTCATCGACACCAGGTTGGCGATGATCGCTTCGAGCTGGTCGTTGTAGAGGTCACGCATGCCGCCTACGGTAACCACCGCGGTTCGACCGGCCGACCCACGTACGTGAACGCGTGCTGAACAATCAGCGAAGCCGCAGGTCACGGATGGTCGCGCGGCGACAACCCGATGTCATCCGTGCGTACGATCGGGACTGTGGGCACCACCTTGCTGCTGCTCGCCGGTGCGCTGCTGGGCGTGCTGGCGCTGCTGGTGACTCAACGTCTGACCGGCTGGGGGGCGGGGGCGCCCGCGCGAGGGGAGGGTGACCTCGTCGCGACGAGTGTCGGCGAGTCACCAGCCCAGCCGCAGGTTCCTGCCGGGGTGATCGACGTGCTGGCGGTGCTGCGGGCGTCGGCGGTGCTGGTCAACACCCGCGAGGTCGTGGTCGAGGCGAGCGCACCGGCCTACGAGCTGGGTCTCGTACGCGGCGACCGGCTGGTGCACCCCGAGCTCGCCGAGCTGGTGCGCCTGGTCCGCCGCGACGGGGAGATCCGCGAGATCGAGCTGGTGCTGTCCAGCGGACGCGCCTCCACCGCGACCCGTCACGTCGGTGCGCGCGTGGCGCCACTGAACGCCTCGCTGGTGCTCGTGCTGGTCGACGACCGCACCCGGGAGCGCCGGGTCGACGCCGTCCGCCGCGACTTCACCGTCAATGTCAGCCACGAGCTCAAGACACCCGTGGGCGCCCTCACCTTGCTGGCCGAGGCGGTCTCCGAGGCGGCCGAGGACCCGCAGGCGGTGCAGCGCTTCGCGCAGCGGATGCGCGTCGAGGCCGAGCGGTTGGGGCGGCTGGTCCAGCAGGTGATCGAGTTGTCCCGACTGCAGGACGACCAGCTGCTCGACGAGCCGCAACGCGTGGACGTCGATGCCCTCGTCGCCGCGGCGCTGGACCGTACGCGCATCGACGCCGAGACGCGCCGGGTGGCTCTGGTCGGGCAGAGCAGCACGGGCCTGGCGGTCAGCGGCAACGCCGGACAGCTGCAGGTGGCGCTCGGCAACCTCGTCGACAACGCGGTGGTCTACAGCCCCGGCGACACCCGCGTCACGGTCACCGTGAAACGGGTCGGCAGCAATGTGCACATCACCGTGTCCGACCAGGGTGTCGGCATCGCCGAGAGTGAGCTCGAGCGCATCTTCGAGCGGTTCTACCGCGTCGACCCCGCCCGCGCCCGCTCCACCGGCGGCACCGGACTGGGACTGTCGATCGTCAAGCACATCGCCGCCAGCCACGGCGGCGAGGTACGGGTGTGGAGCGTGGAGAAGACCGGATCGTCATTCACCCTGGTGCTCCCCGGGTGGATCGACCTCTCCAGCGACGTGACCCAGGGCTCCACCATGTCCGGCTCGTCTGAGTCAGCTGATCTCCAGGAGGCACAGTCGTGACCCGAGTGCTCGTCGTCGAGGATGAGGAGAGCTACAGCGATGCGCTCTCCTACGTCTTGCGCAAGGAGGGGTTCGACGTCGCGATCGCGGCGACGGGCCCCGATGCCCTCGAAGAGTTCGACCGAGCGGGCGCGGACATCGTACTGCTGGACCTGATGCTGCCGGGCCTGCCCGGCACCGAGGTGTGCCGACGGCTGCGGCAGGTGTCGGCAGTGCCGGTCATCATGGTGACCGCCAAGGACGGCGAGGTCGACAAGGTCGTCGGGCTCGAGCTCGGCGCCGACGACTACGTCACCAAGCCGTATAGCCCCCGCGAGCTGGTGGCCCGCATCCGCGCGGTGCTGCGGCGGCTGCAGGACCCCGCCGACAGCCTTGCCCCGGCCACACTCGAGGCGGGCCCCGTACGCATGGACGTCGACCGGCACGTGGTCAGCGTCGATGGCGGAGATGTGCGGCTCCCGCTCAAGGAGTTCGAGCTGCTGGAGCTGTTCTTGCGCAACAGCGGCCGGGTGCTGACCCGGGGCCAGCTCATCGACCGGGTATGGGGGGCTGACTACGTCGGCGACACCAAGACGCTCGACGTCCACGTCAAGCGGCTTCGCGCCAAGATCGAGCCCGACCCGGCGGCGCCGAAGTACCTGGTCACGGTGCGTGGGCTGGGATACAAGTACGAGGCGTGAGCGGGGCTCAGCCTCCGCTGCCGCCAGTGGTCGCGGAGCCGCTGGGTGCGGCCGGGATCTCAACGTCCGCGTAGGCGCCCTCGCGTGCCTGCACCATGACCGGGCCGCTGACCGGACCTGAGGTCTCGAAGGCGAACGCCACATCGACCAGAGTCCCCGGCACCAGGTCGTCGGCGGCGATGGTGATCTCGGCGTCGGTGGCGGTCTGCACCAGCTCGTCGGCGGGGATCGGCACGGTGCCGCCGGCAATCTGTGCGCTGATGGGGGCGCCGTCGTCGCTCGTGACCTGCACCGATGTGAGTGTATCGGCCTGTCCCGGCGGGCCCACCAATCCGGCCGACAACGTCGCCGACCCCGCCTCATCGGTCACGATTGCCGCACTGAGGACTTGAACGCCGGCGTCGCTGCGGATGTCGGTGCCCTCGGGAGCGTTGTACACCTGGGAGGTCTGCGCGCCGAAGCCGGTGCCGCAACCCGCGAGCGTGCCGCTGAGGGCCAGCGCCAGCCCGGCGCTGACCAGCGACGCGGTTCTCCGCACCTGCCTGGGCCGGCGCCGACCAAACACCCTGATCACAGCGGCTGATCCTCTCGACCCGGGACCCCGTCGGAGGCCCGCCGGACAGTGTGGCGGAGTTTATCCCTGCGGGCACGAGGTCGGCACGCACACCCCGGCAGGGCACGGATTGACGCTCATGTCAAGCCCCAATTTGCGTCCTGACCTGCATAGATGGCGGTCGGCACCGTCAGGACGCGTGTTATTCTGGTCACCCAGGAAGGGGTACAAATACATGGCTTTCACTGTCGGCGAAACGGTTGTCTACCCCAATCACGGAGCAGCCGTCATCGAGGACATCGAGACCCGGCAGATCAAGGGCGAGGACAAGATGTACCTCGTGCTCCGCATCGTGGCGCAGAGCGACCTCGTGGTCCGCGTCCCGGCGTGCAACCTTGATCTCGTGGGCGTGCGAGACGTTGTGGACAAGGAAGGCCTCGAGCGCGTCTTCGACGTGCTGCGGCTGCCCCACACCGAGGAGCCCACCAACTGGTCACGCCGTTACAAGGCGAACCTCGAGAAGTTGCACTCCGGTGACGTGATGAAGGTGTCGGAGGTGGTCCGCGACCTGTGGAGACGGGAGAAGGACCGCGGCCTGTCGGCGGGGGAAAAGCGGATGCTTGCCAAGGCGCGACAGATCTTGATTTCTGAGCTGGCGCTGGCCGAGCACACCAACGAAGACAAGGCCGAGACCCTCCTGGACGAGGTGCTCGCCTCCTGACCCGCGTTGCTGCGGTCGTTCCCGCGGCCGGCCGGGGTAGCCGACTCGGCCCCGGGGACGCCAAGGCGATGCGCACCGTGGCAGGGGTGCCGCTGGTCGTCCGGGCGGTGCGCGCCCTCGACGCCAGTGCTCTGGTCCAGGTCGGGGTCGTGGTGGCGGCGGTCGAGTGCCGCCAGCAGGTCGTCGAACTGCTCGATGCCGTGGGGCTCGCCGGGAGCTGGACCGTGGTGGTCGGAGGTGACACCCGCTCGCAGTCCGTCCAGCGCGGCCTGCGGGCACTGCCGACCGACGTCGACGTCGTGCTGGTTCACGACGCGGCGCGGGCTTTCGTGCCGGCTGCCGTCGTCGCCCGCGTGCTCGCCGCCGTCGAGGCCGGGGCCGACGCGGTGGTTCCCGTCGTCGCCGTGGCGGACACCGTCAAGCAGATCGATGCGGGCGGTGCCGTGGTCGCCACCCCGGGCCGGCTGGCGTTGCGGCAGGTACAGACCCCCCAAGGCTTCAGGCGGACGGTGCTCGACGCCGCGTACGCCGGCGACCCGGCGACGGGGGCGCCGGCTGCCACCGACGACGCCACGCTCGTCGAGCGGCTGGGCGGGCGAGTCGTGGTGGTCGACGGTGACCCGCTCGCCTTCAAGGTGACCGGCCCGCTCGACCTGCTGCTCGCCGCGGCGGTCGCCCGCGACCGCGACGACGTGGCGGGCTAGCGCGCCGAGCGGGCTCCCAACCGGTGGACGAGGGCGGTCGCGATCGCGGCGACGCCCTCACCGCGCCCGGTGAGTCCGAGCCCGTCGGTGGTCGTGCCCGCCACGGACACCGGGGCGCCGATGGCTGCCGACAGCACCCGCTCGGCCTCCGTACGCCGCCCTGACAGGCGCGGTCGACGCGCGATCACCTGCACCGACGCGTTGGCCGCGCCCCAACCCGCTGCCGCCAGCCGGGCGGTCGTCTCCGCCAGCAGGGCCAGCCCCGACGCGCCGGCCCACTGCTCGTCGTCGACGCCGAACTGGCTGCCGAGGTCACCGAGCCCCGCCGCCGACAGCAGGGCGTCGCACAGGGCATGCGCGACGACGTCGGCGTCGGAGTGACCCATCAGTCCGTCGGGCTCCTCCGGCCAGTGCAACCCGGCCAGCCACAGCGGGCGGTCGGGAGCCAGCCGGTGCACGTCCACACCGATGCCGACGCGCAGCTCGGGGCTCACCGTCTCACCGCCCCCTCGGCTCCGTCGACCCCGTGCACCGGCCCATTGTCGGGCATCGGTGTCGTCAGCTGCCGGGCAGCGGCACCGACTGCGGGCGCACCACGTACGCCGTGCCGGCGCTGCTGGTCAGCCAGGCTCGTTCGAGCTGTCCGCGCTTGTACACCCGGCGTACCCCGCGGGCCCGCGCGGCGGCTGGGTCGTTCACGATCGGGTTGCCGCCGGCAGTGAAGCCCCGCAGGACCAGGATGTGCCCGCCGCTGGACGTCAGCGGTGAGCCGTCGAGCTCGCCGGCGTCGAAGGAGATCGACAGCACCAGCGGGATGCCCTTGGCGATGTAGCGCTCTGCGCCGCGCAGCGAGCCCAGCCGGGTCACGAAGGCGTCCAGGCCGAAGGTGCTGGCGTACGCGGCCGAGAACGGCCAGTTGCCCCCGCCCTGGTAGCGGTAGTCGTACGTCATTCGTGCGGCGTGGTCGACCCACGGGTCGGGGTGGCGCGACGGCACCCAGGAGTACTGGTTGCGGCTGGGGCCGGAATCCCAGGCCGCGAGCACCATTGCCATCGAGGTGGGGGAGCACCAGGCCTCGCCACCGTTGTCCCACTGCGGGTAGTGGCCCTGGTGGATCATCTGGCTGTAGCGCGGGACCGCGATCGACGTGCCGCGTGCCACGCCCGGGGAGCTCGTCGGCGCCCTGGACGGCGCCGGGGGCGAGGTGGTGGCAGCCGCTGCGGCAACCACCGGGGTGCGACCGGTGCCGGCGCGCCGGTTCAACGTGACCCGCAGCTGCCAGCGCCTGGCGCTGGCGGTCGTCCGCACGGTGTCGGTGGCCACGCGGGCCACGTCGTCGCTCTGTGCCCCCAGGCTGGTGCGGTGGATGCCGCCCAGCTTGCCGCCGGCCCAGATGCCGACGCTGTCCCAGCTGCCGGTGCGCCCAGCGCTGGTGCGCACCCGCACCTGCACCTCGACGAAGGTACCGACGGGGGTCTTGGCGCTCCAGCTCGGCACCAGCTCGCGGTAGGCGTGGTCGGCGCGGGTCCACCGCGAGGTCCACCTGCCGTACGCGTAGCGGTGCGGCCGGTCGTCGCCGTAGGTGTCGGTGTAGCGCCGCGTGCCGGCGGGACTGCCGATGCGCAACGAGCCTTGGTGGACCCGCAGGCCCTTCCGGCTGCCGCCGCGGAACGCCTTGCTCGTAGTGAACCGGCGCAGGTCGGTCGCCAGCGCCGAGCGTTGCGGGGGGGTTGTCACCGCGGCCTTGCCCGACGCGGCCGCCGGGTCCGGGGTGGCTGCTGTCGCGGCTGGCGCCGGCGTGGCGGCCAGCATGGCGGCGGTCACGGCGACGACCAGGCTGGGACGGAAGTGACGCATGATGATCACGCTATGTCGAACTGTGATGGTGAGGCATCCCCCGTACGGTCAACTCCACGCCCCCGCCGCCGGGGGGACAGACGATCATGCATTTGGGTCGGCGGGGTGACGTCGATGCATGATGCTGCGTGTCACCACCCACCCCGTTCGAGCAGCCGCGTCAACTGGTCGCCCACCCGTTCGGGGGATCGGCGGATCGCGTACGAGGTGAAGATCAGCAGCCGCGGACCTTGCAGGGTGATCTCGTTGCTGCGATCGATGTCGGCGTCCCACTGGGCCGCCCACGAGTGCGGAATGCCGTGGATCTCGCACCGAGCACCGTACGAGCGCCACTCGACGTCAAGGTAGAAGCGGCCGTCCGCGCGGCGTGCGACCGACTGTCGCGACGGCTCCGGTGCCCGGATCCGGCGGCGGATCAGGTCGAAGTCGCGTTCGGGAAGCGACTGGATCCCACCGCCGGCGTCGTGGATCGACTCCAGGATCAGCGCCCGTCGCCGGACGTTGCCCCGCCGTGCCAAGGCGGCGTACAGGTCGTCGGGCCGCGTCAGCCGCTGCTGCACGGTGGCGAGCACGATCACGCGGCCCCGTGCAGCTTGGCGGGACCAGCTGGCCGCGTCGATGGCACTTCGCGCCGGGCGGGTTCGGTGCGGTGTCCGCCAGGGGTGGACGTCGACGGGCTCGAGCCGGGTGGACCAGCGGTATTGCGCGCCGTCTCGGCGGGGTCGTCTCGCGCTCGGTGGCATCACGATGTCGATGTGGTCCGGGGTGAGGGTCGTGAGTCCGTCCTCGACCAGCGCGGTGAGTCCGCCCAGCACGGATCCTGGTGCGGCGGCGAGAACGGCTACCCAGAGCTGCTGCCGCTCGCTCAGCGGGCCGTTGTGCAGCACGAGGACCCCGCGGTGCGGGCGCTGCCAACGCCGTCCGGCGAGTTGCGCGCGGACGAAGCCCGCGGTGAAGTGCTGCACCGCCTGGCCAGCGGTGAGCGTGCCCGCCTGCACCGCGAGTTGGCGCGCGAGGGAATCAGCGACGTGGTTCGGCGCGAGGACCATTCCTGGACTGTGGTGGCGGAGGCACCGTCCGGTCCGTCGCCTGCGGGGCTGCTGTGGACGGGCGATCGTGCATGTCTGTTGTCCACACGCCCGCATTGCATGATCGTCGGTCCGCGAGGTGTCCCGGCGCGAGGTCCCGGCGCTGCCGCGCCGCCCGTTAGGGTTGGCCGGTGACGATCCGGCTGTACGACACCGCGACCCGCGAGGTGCGTGACCTTGAGCCGGTGCGTCCAGGACACGTCGGCATCTACCACTGCGGCCTGACCGTGCAGGGGCCGCCCCACGTCGGGCACATCCGCAAGGAGGTCGTCTTCGACGTGCTGCGGCGGTGGCTGGAGCACGGCGGCTACGACGTGACGGTGGTCGCCAACGTCACCGACATCGACGACAAGATCCTCGCCAAGTCCGCCGCGCAGGGCCACGAGTGGTGGGCGCACGCGTACACCAACGAGCGCGCGCTCCACGACGCGTACGCCGTGCTCGGCTGCCTGCCCCCGACCTACGAGCCGCGCGCCACCGGGCACATCCCGGAGATGCTCGAGCTCATCGAGACACTGGTGGGCAAGGGACACGCGTACGCTGCCGCGGACGGGTCCGGCGATGTCTACTTCGACGTACGCAGCTGGCCCGCCTACGGCGAGCTGTCCCGGCAACGCCTCGACGACATGGAGGCCGCCGCCGATGCCGACCCGCGGGGCAAGCGCGACCAGCGCGACTTCGCGTTGTGGAAGGGTGCCAAGCCCGGCGAGCCGGCGACCGCCTCGTGGCCGTCACCGTGGGGACGCGGGCGCCCGGGCTGGCACCTGGAGTGCTCGGCGATGGCGGGCAAGTACCTCGGTGAGGACTTCGACATCCACGGCGGCGGGCTCGACCTGCGCTTTCCCCACCACGAGAACGAGCTGGCCCAGTCGACGGCGGCGGGCCACCGCTTCGCCCGGCTCTGGATGCACAACGGCCTGGTGACCACCGCGGGGGAGAAGATGAGCAAGTCGCTCGGCAACTCCGCGCTGGTGTCGCAGGTCGTGCAGCGCTTCCGGCCGGTCGAGTTGCGCTACTACTTGGTGGCCCCGCACTACCGCTCGGTCGTGGAGTTCTCCGACGACTCCCTCACCGAGGCGGCCGCTGCCTACCGCCGGCTCGAGGGGTTCGTGCTGCGCGCCGACGAGGTGGTCGGCCCGGTCGATGCGACCACCGGGATGCCGTGCGCGGACTTCGTCGCCGCGATGGACGACGATCTCGCCACGCCGGCGGCGCTGGCCGCCGTGCACGAGGTCGTACGCGAGGGGAACCGGCTGCTGGCGGTCACCGACGAGGAGCCGGCCGGACTTCGCGGGACGCTGGCATCGGTACGCCGCATGCTCGGGGTGCTCGGTCTGGACCCGCTCGACCCGGTGTGGGCGGGGGCGGGGCAAGGTGCGGACACGCGGGCCCGTGCGGCTCTTGACGCGCTCGTCCAGTCGGTGCTCGCGGAGCGGCAGGACGCGCGCGCCCGCAAGGACTGGTCGGCAGCCGATGCCGCCCGGGAGAGATTGCAGCAGGCCGGCATCGACATCGACGACACCCCGTCCGGTGCGCGCTGGTCGATGCGTGAGCGGCGAGGCTGAGTCGTGGCCGGCAACAGCAAGCGTCGAGGCGCCATCAAGCGCACTCCGAAGGGCAACCCCACCTCCGGCTCGGGTGGCCGCGTACGCCGCGGGCTCGAGGGCAAGGGGCCCACCCCCAAGGCGACCGACCGGCCCGGGCACAAGTCGTACCGTACGGCTGCGACAGAAGCCAGCAAGGCATCGACCCGTCCACGGCGTACCACCGGGGCAGGCCGCGACGACAGCGAATGGGTCGCCGGGCGCAACGCGGTCGTTGAGGCCCTGCGTGGGAAGGTGCCGGTGCAGACGCTCTACGTTGCCGAGCACGCCGAGCGCGACGAGCGACTGCGTGAGGTCTTCGCCTTCGCCGCCGAACACGGCACGGGGATTCTCGAGGTGTCCACGTCCGAGCTCGACCGGATGACCGCCGGCGCCGTGCATCAGGGGGTCGCCGCCCGGGTGCCGGCTTACGAGTACGCCCACCCCGACGACCTGCTCGCGGCCGCCGACGACGCCGGGCAGCCGGCGCTGGTGGTAGCCCTCGACGGCGTCACCGATCCGCGCAACCTCGGTGCGGTGGTGCGCTCGGCGGCGGGCTTCGGCGCGCACGGCGTGGTGGTACCGGAGCGTCGTTCGGCCGGCATGAACGCCGGCGCGTGGAAGTCGTCGGCCGGTGCGGCGGCCCGGCTGCCGGTTGCCCGGGCGAC
>JACCVL010000057.1 GCA_013698185.1 Nocardioidaceae bacterium | reverse complement strand
GGTGCGCGCTGGCCTACGTGAACCTGGTCGGTGGCCAGGACGAGCTGGTCTTCGACGGCGACTCGATCGTGGTCGACGCACAGGGTACGCAGCTGGCCCGGTCGACACAGTTCGCCGAGGAGCTGCTGGTCGTCGACCTCGAGCTGCCGGCCGCGACCGGCACGGAGCCCGACCCCGACGCCCTGGTCGAAGGGCTCAGTGTCCGGCACACGGCGCTGAGCAGGGAGTCGCCCCGTTCCTCTGGGCGCCTGGATCAGCTCAACGCCGAGCGCCTCGACGACCTCGGTGAGATCTGGCACGCGATCGTGCTGGGACTGCGCGACTACGCCCGCAAGAACGGCTTCGGCTCGGTGCTGTTGGGCATGTCCGGCGGCATCGACTCCACGGTCGTCGCGGCGCTGGCCTGTGACGCGGTCGGCGCCGAGAACGTGCACGGCGTGTCCAACCCGAGCGCGTGGTCGACCGAGCACTCGCGTACGGACGCGGCCGAACAGGCCCGACGCACCGGGCTGCGGCTGCGTACGGTCCCGATCGCGTCCATGGTGGACGCCTACGACGAGGCGCTGTCGGGCCTCGACGGGCTCGCGGCCGAGAACCTGCAGGCGCGCATCCGGGCCGTGGTGTGGATGGCGCTGTCCAACGCCGAGGGACATCTGGTCCTCGCGTGCGGCAACAAGTCCGAGCTCGCCACCGGATACTCCACGATCTACGGCGACGCGGTCGGCGGCTTCGCCCCGATCAAGGACGTGCCCAAGACCGTGGTGTGGCAGCTCGCGCGCTGGCGCAACGACTGGGCGGCCCGCCGCGGCGAGCCCCCGCCGATCCCCGAGGCCACGATCACCAAGCCGCCGAGTGCCGAGCTGCGCCCGGGCCAGCTCGACAGCGACTCGCTGCCGCCGTACGACGTGCTCGACGACGTGCTCGACGACTACGTCGAGGCGGACGCGAGCACGGCCGAGCTGGTGGCGGCGGGCTTCGACCGTGAGCTGGTCGAGCGTGTCGTGCAGCTGGTGGACCGGGCGGAGTGGAAACGGCGGCAGTACCCCCCGGGCCCCAAGATCTCGGTGCGCAACTTCGGCCGGGACCGGCGGCTGCCCATCACGAGCGCCTGGCGCGAGCACCTCCCCCGCTGACCTACCCGCCCGCGCGCCTGGTCGCGCGATCCGCGGATTCTGGTCGCGCGATCCGCGGATTCTGGTCGCGCGCGCTCGATTCAACCCGCCGCGCGTGCAAGGCTGATGGGTGTCCGGGGACCTCACCCGCGAGGCCTCGAGTCGCGGAGGTCACGCATGTCCGATGTCCCTGTCCAGCCCGAGCAGCCAGCCCCGTACGGTCCCGGCCTCACGCAACCAGCGACCCCGGCCAGCCCCGTCCGGCGCATCCGCACCCATCACCTGCACGACATGAAGGCCCGGGGCGAGCGCTGGGCGATGCTCACCGCCTACGACCAGTACGCGGCCGCGACCTTCGACGAGGCCGGGATCCCGGTGCTGCTCGTCGGTGACTCCGCCAGCAACAATGTCTACGGAAACGAGACGTCGCTGCCGGTGACGGTCGACGAGCTGATCCCGCTCGTACGTGCCGTCACCCGCTCGGTCCGCCGTGCGCTGGTGGTCGCTGACCTGCCCTTCGGCTCGTACCAGGCCTCCCCCGAGCAGGCGTTCGCCACCGCGGTGCGCTTCATGAAGGAGTCGGGCGCGCACGCGGTGAAGCTCGAGGGCGGGCTGCCGGTGTTGCCGCAGGTGCGGCTGCTCACCGATGCCGGCATCCCGGTGATGGCGCATATCGGGTTCACACCGCAGAGCGAGCACCAGCTCGGCGGTTACCGCGTGCAGGGCCGGGGCGGCGACGCCGACAAGGTGCTCGGCGAGGCCGTCGCCTTGCAGGACGCCGGCGCGTTCGCGCTGGTCATGGAGATGGTGCCCGGCGACATCGCCCGCGAGGTGACCGCCAAGCTGACGATTCCCACCATCGGCATTGGCGCCGGACCCGACTGCGATGCGCAGGTGCTGGTCTGGCAGGACATGGCCGGGTTGCGTACGGGGCGGGCGCCGCGGTTCGTTAAGCGCTATGCCGACGTGCACGGTGTGCTGCTCGAGGCGGCTCAGGAGTACGCGCGCGAGGTCGCCGAGGGGTCGTTCCCCGGGCCGGAGCATACGTTCGACTGACGGGCGTCGCTCCGGGCGCCGGGTCAGACGCCGGTGACGCGTACGCCGGCGTGGGTCTTGTAGCGCCGGTTGGCCGCGATCAGGTTGGCGGTCAACGCCTCGACCTGCCCGGCGTTGCGCAGTCGCCCCGCGAAGACCCCCCGCATCCCGCGGACCGCACCAGCAAGCGCGATGATCTCGTCGGCGGCGGCCCGGTCGTCGGCGAGCACGAGCACGTCGAGGTCCACCGAGCCCACGGTGGTGGCCAGCAGCAGCGCGGCCGAGACGTGATGGAACGCCGCAACGACCCGCGAGTCGGGCAGCAGCGACTGCGCCTGCTCGGCGGCACTGCCTGCGTCCACCGTCAGCGCGTACGGTCCGCGCTCGTCGAAACCCAGCGGGTTGACGCAGTCGACGACGATCGTCCCCCGCAGGGCGGGCTCGAGCTCGCGCAGCGTCTCCGCATGAGCGGCCCACGGGACCGCTACGACCACGATGTTGGCGCCGTCGACGGCTGCGGCATTGGCTGCGCCGGTGACGGTGCCGGGACGGCGACCCGCGCCGGCAAGACCGGCAGCCAGCTCGGACACCTCGGCAGCCACCTCGTCCGCGCGGTCGCTGACGCGTGAACCCAGCTGCACCGAGAGTCCCGCCGCCGCAAAGCGCGCCGCCAGTCCGCGTCCCTGTGGACCGGTTCCGCCGACGATCGCCAGCTGCGTGGTGGTGACGTCCATGGCCGAGACCCTAAACGGTGAACCTGAGCCACTTGCGCGACCGCTCCCCAGCGGCAGGATCCTGCTCTCAGGCTGCCCGAGCGACCGCAATGCATGATCGCCGGTGTAGGCCCGACGCTTGCGACCTCAGGCGTCGTCGTCGTTCCAGTCGGGGTCGTTGTCCCAGGTCTCGTTGCGCTCGGCCACCTTGTCCAACGCTCGCTCGGCCTCCGCGCGGGTGGCGTACGGGCCGAGCCGATCCGCGGATCGGCAGCCGTCTTCGCCCTCCACGCGGTGGTGCTCCAGGCAGAACCAGTACGTGTCAGCCATGGGCCTCATCTTGCACCCATCGCGGGCTCTTACACTCACTGAGTGCCCTTCACCGCCCCGCCTCGCGGCAACGCGCTGGTCCCCCACGCGATCTCGCCGCGGCGCCCGGTGCCGCAGCACATCACGCGGCCCGAGTACGTCGACCGCCCGCGGATCACCCCGTACGAGGGCCCCGACGTGCAGTCAGCTGAGATGGTCGAGCGCATCCGCGTCGCCAGCCGCCTCGCCGCCCGGGCCCTCGACGCGGTCGGTGCCGCCGTCGCCCCCGGGGTCACCACGGACGAGCTCGACCGGGTCGGGCACGAGTTCTTGGTCGGCCACGGCGCCTACCCCTCGACGCTCACCTATCCTGGCAACGGCTCGCCGCCCTATCCCAAGTCGCTGTGCAGCAGCGTCAACGAGGTCATCTGCCACGGCATCCCCGATGCGCGGCCCCTCGAGGACAGCGACATCGTCAACATCGACATCACCGCGTACCTGGTCGTCGACGGGGTCGGCGTGCACGGCGACACCAACGCGACCTTCCTCGTCGGCGACGTGGCCGACGAGGACCGGCTGCTGGTGCAACGCACTCGTGAGGCCATGCTCCGCGGAGCACGCGCGGTCAAGCCCGGCCGGCGGGTCAACGTGATCGGCCGCGTGATCGAGGCGTACGCGAAGCGCTTCGGCTACGGGGTCGTGCGTGACTTCACCGGTCACGGCGTGGGGCCGGCGTTCCACACCGGGCTGATCATCCCGCACTACGACGAGCCGCGCTTCGACACCGTCATGAAGCCGGGCATGACGTTCACGATCGAGCCGATGCTGACGCTCGGCACCGTTGAGTGGGACCTGTGGCCCGACGGGTGGACGGTGACCACGAAGGACAAGCAGCGCACGGCCCAGTTCGAGCACACGCTGGTGGTGACCGACGACGGCGCCGAGGTGTTGACGCTGGCCTGAGCGCGCCCGGGCTCAGGCGGATCCTCCTGCACGGCCGACACCAGCAGTCCAGCGCCGGGCCTGGCTGCCGCTGCTCGAGCGGGCGCCTCGCTCCCGAAAACGCATGAGGGAGTCCACCTGAGCAGGCTCCGTCGACAGCCCTACTTAGCGGGTCGTCCTGTTCTTCCCGTGGGGCGCGTCCGATGTCACTGCACTCTCCCTGACGCGGAGGGGCCGCCGGCGGCGTCCTTGTCAGCCACACCGGCGCCGTCGAAGCTGCTGACGTCACGCAGGACGCGCACTGCGACCTGGACCAACGGCAGGGCCAACAGGGCGCCGGAGCCCTCACCGAGGCGCAGATCGAGGTCCACCAGCGGGCGCAGGCCGAGCCGGTCGAGGGCAGGTCGGGCGCCCGGCTCGACCGACAGATGTCCCGCAACAAGTGTGCCGGTGACGTCTGGCGCCAGTGCCTGCGCGACGAGGGCTGCCGCCGCGGCCGTGACACCGTCGAGCAGCACCGGCACGCGCAACGCCGCCGCCCCGAGCAGGAAGCCGGCTGTCGCCGCATGCTCGAGACCCCCCACAGCCGCGACCACGCCGACCGGGTCCGCGGGATCCAGCTGGTGCAGGGCGAGTGCGCGTCGTACGACCTCGACCTTGCGGGTCCAGGTCGCGTCGTCGACACCGGTGCCACGTCCGGTGACCTCCGCAGGGTCGGCGCCGGTGAGGACCGCGATGAGGGCGGCCGCGGCCGTCGTGTTCGCGATGCCCATGTCCCCGGTCAGCAGCATGCGGTTGCCGGCGTTGGCGAGGTCGCGCGCAACCTCGATGCCGGTCTCGAGCGCACGAAGGGCCTCGTCGCGCGCCATGGCCGGGCCATCGGTCATGTCGTCGGTGCCGGCTCGGACCTTGCGCGGCAGCAGGCCGGGCACCGGCTCCAGTGCTGCGGCCACACCGACGTCGACGACACACACCTCCGCGCCGACCTGCACGGCCGCGGCGTTGACGACCGCTCCGCCGGCCAGGAAGTTCGCCACCATCTGCACCGTCACCTCTTGAGGCCAGGGGGTGACGCCCTGGGCGTGGACGCCATGGTCACCGGCGAACACCGCCACCGCGGCCGGCTCCGGCATCGGCGGGGGACAGCGGCCGGCAAGGCCGGCCAGCTGGACCGAGATGTCCTCGAGCACTCCGAGGGAGCCACGCGGCTTAGTCAGGCGATCTTGGCGCTCACGGGCATCGGCCATGGCGGACGCATCGAGCGGCCGGACGGCCTCGAGGGTGTCGGCGAGCAAGGTCATTGGTGCCTTCCCGGGCAGAGATCCGCGGCCACAATCCGCGGATCGCGCGACCACAATCCGCGGATCGCGCGACCAGAATTCGCGGATCGCGCGGCTCCGGCGGTGGGGCGGACGAGCCGGCCGGTAGGCCGGATTCTGTCGGTCGCCGCAAGCGACGACCGGGCGACCATCCATCTACAAGCGCCGTCACCGGCGCCCTCCTGCGGCCCACCCGCGGACTAGGGCGAGCAGCCCTCGAACGCCCGCGCAGGTCGGTCGCGTGCGACCGGCCCTTTTGGCCTTGCTCCGGGTGGGGTTTACCGAGCCGCCTCGGTTTCCCGAGGCGCTGGTGGTCTCTTACACCACCGTTTCACCCTTGCCCGCACCGTTGGGGCCGAAACCCCGACGGCCGCTGGCGGTCTGTTCTCTGTGGCACTGTCCCGCGGGTCACCCCGGGTGGGTGTTGCCCACCACCCTGCTCTGTGGAGTCCGGACCTTCCTCGACGCGACACTGGGGGTGCGCGCCGCGGCCGCCTGGCCGGCTCGTCCGCCGGACCACTGTAGCGCTCACCACCCCTGGCCCGGCCCCGGCCGCCCAGGCCCGCCGGCGAGACCGCCACGAACGCAACCGGCCGCACGTCTCACTCCGGCTCGTGGGAGAACGTCCGCAGCACCGCCACCTGGTCGGGCCACCACTGCGTGACCGTCAGCGACGCCGGCGCCAGCTGCAAGCGGTGCATCAGCTGGGGCGGCGCGTCCAGCGCCTGGCGGACGATGGCCTTGATGGGCGTCACGTGGCTGACGACGAGCACCGTCCGGCCCTGCTGCTCGGTCATGATCAGGCGTAGCGCACGTCCGACGCGCTCGGACACCGCACGGGTGGTCTCGCCGCCCGGCGGGCGTACCGAGTCATCGCCGAGCCACGTCGTCAGCAGGTCGGGCCAGCCCTGCTGCACCTCAGCGAAGGTGAACCCGTCCCAGTCCCCGAAGGCTGCTTCGGCGAGATCATCGACGACACGTACCGGTAGCTGCAGAGCATTCGCGGCTACCTGCGCGGTCTCACGGCAGCGCCGCAGCGGTGAGCTCACGATCGTGTCGACGCGCCCGACGCCGTCGAGCTCGGTCGCGCCGTCGTCGGATCCCCGGCGGGCCAGCCAGGCGGCGGCGCGGGCCGCCTGCTTGCGGCCACGGTCGGTGAGACCGGGGTCGCTGCCGCCACTGCCGCAGAACAGCTTGGCCTCGGTATTGGCGGTCACGCCGTGGCGCAGCAGCACGATGGTGGTGGGGACGGTCTGCATCCGGTCGCGCCAGCCGACCAGCGGGTCGCCCTTGGAGTCGCTACCAGCAGCGTCGGCGGCGCGCTCGGCCTCGTCGAGCACCCGCACACCCTCGCCGCGTTTGCCGTCGAGCACGGCGTTGACCAGCTGGTCGGCCGCTGCGTTCTCGGCCCGCGGCACCCAGGTCCACACGGTGTCGTCGGGCGCGAGCCGCTTGGCCCGCAAGGCCAGCGACCGCATGGCGGGGTGCTTGACCTTCCAGCGCCCTGCCATCTGTTCGATGACCAGCTTGGAGTCCATCCGTACCTCGACGGCGGCGCCGGGGGCCTGTGCCGCGACGAGCTCAAGCCCCGCGACCAGCCCGCGGTACTCCGCCACGTTGTTGCTGGCGGTCCCGATCGTCTCGGCCGCCTCGGCCAGCACCCGACCCGAGTCGCGGTTGCGAACAAGGGCACCGAATGCTGCGGGACCCGGGTTGCCGCGGGCCCCCCCGTCCGCCTCCACCACGACTCGGCGTACGGGCTCGCGGCTCACAGGCCGGACTCGGCGGTGCGGACGAGCAGCCGGTTGCACTCCGGACAGCGCGCCACCACGTCGGCGGGCTCGGCGGCCAGCTCGCGGAGGTCAGCAGCGTTGAGCTCGAGACGGCAGCCCTCGCAACGCCGCTGGTGCAACGCGGCGGCGCCGACGCCGCCCTGCTGGATGCGGATCTTGTCGTACAGGGCCAGCAGCTCATCGGGCACCTGGCCCACCGTGCGGTCACGCTCGGATCGCGCCAGCGCGACCTGGCGGTCCAGCTCGGCCACCGCCTGGTCGTGCCGATCGGTGACCTCGGCCAGCTCGCTGTCCAGGCCGGCGGACTCGACCTCGGTAGCGGCGAGCTCGGCGCGTGCCTGCTCGAGCCGCTCCATCACATCCAGCTCGGCGTCCTCCAGTACCGAGATGCGCCGCGCCAGGGTCTCCATCTCGTGTTGCAGCCGCTGGAGCTCCTTGGGGGAGCCGACGGCCCCGGTGTCGAGGCGCTGCTGGTCACGCTCGCGGCGGGTGCGCACCTGGGTGACATCGCCGTCGGCCTTGCGCACCTCGGCCTCCAGGTCGCTGACCGCCATGCGCTCCAGGCCGAGGCGGGTGGACAGCTCGGACCGCCGCCCGGCCAGCTCGTCGACTCGGACCGCCTCCGGCAGCGTGCGCCGCTGGTGGGCGAGTCGGTCCAGGCGCGCGTCGTGGGCTTGCACGTCGAGCAGGGCGTGCTGGGCGGTGGCGTCGGCTCTCAGCGGAGGCTCCTTGAAGTCGCGGTGTCAGTCGGAACGCCCGTCACGCGCCCGGCCCGCTCATCGCCAGGTGCCCGGTCCACGGATCGGTCAGCACGGTCGAGACGCGGACCTCCACCGTAGTGGCCGTC
This sequence comes from Nocardioidaceae bacterium, assembly GCA_013698185.1. GTDB lineage: Bacteria > Actinomycetota > Actinomycetes > Propionibacteriales > Nocardioidaceae > JACCVL01. The sequence continues at coordinate 3,584 of JACCVL010000057.1, read as the reverse complement.
GCCGACCGGTCGCCCGTCAACGCCGTGGTCAACCGATCGGCCAACCGCGGGAGCCAGGTCCACTCCGCGGCCATGTGCGGCACGTCGATCACCGCGGGCGTGGCGGGATCGGCGCCGGCATGCTCGACGAACTCCGACACCGGGTGGTGCCGCAGGTCCGACGTCACGTAGACATCGACTCCGGCGCCACGCACCTGCTCCAGCAGGAAGTCGCCCGCACCCCCGCACACTGCCACCCACTCGACCCGGCGTAACGGGTCACCGGCCATCCGCAGCGCGCTGGCGGTCGAGGGCAGCGCAGACACCACCTGCCGGGCGAAGTCCCCGAGGGTCAGCGGCCGCGCCAACCGCCCGATGCGGCCATGCCCCCGCGCGCTCGGCACCGCCGCGAGCTCGAGCAGGTCGAACGCCGGCTGCTCGTACGGGTGTGCTGCGCGCAGCGCCTCGAGCACCGCGGGCCGCCGGTCCCTGGGCAGGACAGTCTCCAACCTCGCCTCCGGGGACCGCTCAAGCCGGCCCACCGCACCAACCGCAGGCGCCGCGCCGGACAGCGGGCGGAACGAGCCGATTCCGGTCGAGACGAACGTGCAGCGGTCATAGCCGCCGACGGCCCCGGCGCCGGCACCCGTGACGGCGTCGGACACCGCGTCCAAGGACTCGGGCGGAACAAACACGACAAGCTTGTCCATCGCCTCGACCGGCTCCGGTGCGATCGGACGCTGATCGGTGAGACCGAGCGCCAGGGCCAGCGACTCGCTGACCCCGCTGGGTGGCGAGTCGGCGTTGGTATGGCAGACGTGCAGGCCGACGCCGCCGCGGACCAGGTCATGCACCACGCGGCCCTTCGGCGTCGTCGCCGCCACGCCGTGCACGGCTCGCAGCAACAGCGGGTGGTGGACGACCAGCAGGTCCGCCCCCCATTCGAGCGCCTCCTCGGCCACTGCGCGTACGGGGTCGACCGCCAGTAGCACCCGGCGCACCGGCGCCGAGGGGTCGCCGCACACCGTGCCGACGGCGTCGAAGGAGTCCGCCCACCCCGGGGGGTACCAGCTGTCGAGGAGCCCCGTCACGGCACCGAGACTCGGCCCGTCCACGGCTGGGGTGATGGCAGGCAGATCGGGCACGGCGCCAGGTTAGTCAGCCACCGCCCGGGCTAGCGCAGCGGCACGAACCGGTAGGCGCCGTGCTCGGTGATGTCCACGGTGCCGTCGTGTCGCCGGCGCACCCGCCACATCTGGCTGGCGACGGGGACCACCATCACCCCTCCGACCGCAAGCTGGGCGACCAGCGACTGCGGCAGCTCGCGGGCATTGGCCGAGACCAGCACCCGGTCGTACGGTGCGCCGCCCGGCCAGCCGAGCGTGTCGGGCTCGGCCAGGCGGATCGACGCCCAAGGCAGGTCGAGAGCGGCGACGTTCGCGGCTCCCCACCGCGCAAGCTCAGACTCCAGCTCCACCCCGATGACAGCGCCCTCGCGACCGACGAGGTGGGCCAGCAGGGCGGTGGTCCAGCCGGACCCGGCGCCGACGTCGAGGATCCGCTGACCGGCGCGGACGTCGAGCAAGCGGAGCATGTTCGCCACGGTCCGCGGTTGCGAACAGGTCTGCCCCGAGCCGATCCGCAACGGTGCGTCCGCGCCCGCCGAGCCGCGTTGGCCGCTGCGCAGGAAGCGCCGGCGAGACACCGCACGCATGGCGCGCGCCACTGCGTCCTCCGCCGCCTGGCCCCTGGAGACCCTCGGCCTCGTCACCATCGCCCCAGTGTGGCGCGTCAGCCCTCGACGCGGAGTTGCACCGTGAACGCATCGTCGGTGCGGGTGTAGGTCACGCTGTCGCACAGCTCGTGCACCGCCCACAGCCCCATGCCGTAGTCGGGAGGGCTGTCGGCTTCAGGAGGTTCGGGTGCGGGCTCGCCCTCGATTCCGTCACCGGAATCGGTCACGGCGCACAGCAACGTGTGCACGGCGGCCCACGCCGTCGCGCTGAACGGCGCACTCCCGTGGCGCAGCGCATTGGTCGCCACCTCGCTGACGGCGACGACGAAGCCGTCCACCGTCTCCGCGGGCACCTTGGTGGTCAGCGCCAAGTCGTAGACCGCCCGGCGTAGGGCGCCCAGGTCCTCGAGCCCATGCCGCACCCAAGCCGGCTCGGCTGCCTCACTGCGTTCGCTCATCGCAGCCACCTCCACTGCTCGCTCGGGCTGCCGACTCGTTGGCACACCGTCGCCGCCACACCGCATCGGTACCCACCCGGCCGGGGCGGCAAACCACCCATGAGCGCAAAGCGTGGCGAAGTGGTGACATACACCCGGGCTGCCCGGAGACGAACTCCAGCAGCCCGAGTGTGAGGTCCCGCGTACGGACTACCTACCCTTGCGGTAGGCCAGATAACTGATCTCCATCCGGTCTTCCTGGCCCCGGCTGAACCGGTCGATGCAGTTGTCGTCGGTGTAGTTCAGGAAGTTGTGCACCGGGTCACGCAGGGCGTTTTCGCCGACGTTGTTGCCGCACGTGTTCAGGGTGGGGTCACACACGAAGACGTTGTTGCCCGCCCTCTGCCGCGGGGTGTCCGCCACGTAGTCGCCCGGGTCCGAGCAGCCACCTTGGAAGGTGTGGTAAAGGTTGAGCCAGTGCCCGACCTCGTGGGTGGCCGTGTCGCCCCTGTTGTATGGCGCGAAGGCGCCGCCGGGAAGGCTCTCCTTGGTGAGGACGACCCCGTCCCGCTTGATGAGCTTGTTGTTCGTGGTCGGGAAGGTCGCGTAGCCGAGCAGTCCGTCCTCGAGCGAGGCGACGTACAGGTTCAGCGCCCGGAACCCACCCCGGTGCAGCTCGCGCTTGGCCGGGCGGTCGTCGTCGGAGATCGACCAGTTGTAGTAGTCGGTGTTGTTGGTGCGGTCGACATCCTTGAGCCGGAAGCGGAACGGGGTGTCGACCGACGCGCTCGACGTCCGGCCGCTGAAGGCACGGTTGAGCACGGTGATCTGCCGGTCGACCTCGCGGTTGGTGGTGTTCCCACTGCCGTCGTTCTTGCGGATCACGTGCACGTACACCGGTACCCGCACCGAGCCGTTCGCCAGCTTGGACGTTGCCGACCTGTTCAGGCCCCGCTTCGCCAGTTGCTTGTTCAGACTGACCTCGCGCGCCTCGACCTGGCGGCTGGTCAGCCTGTTCGGGTCCGCGGCGAGGCTGCCCCCATCGGCCACCTTCGCCGACGACGCCCCGGCACCCGACACGCAGTCTGCACCCGCGCCGCGCAGCTCGAGCGCCGAGGCCGTGGGCGCCCATGCGGTCAGACCTGCGCCGACCATGGCCAGTACCGCGATGCCGCCCGACAGGGTCCTCCTCATGCTCACAATCCCCTCGATTACGCCGCCGGGCCGGCTGGCCCCGCGTGGCGTCCGGGCCATCATGACGAGAGCGGCAGTTGCTGTGAACCCGGTGAACGGACAAATCTCAGATGTGGGCGCAACAGGGATCGAACCTGTGACATCTTGCTTGTAAGGCAAGCGCTCTACCGCTGAGCTATGCGCCCTTGCGCGCCGCACAGCGTAACTGTCACCGGCGTGCAGCAAACAATTGATTCGTC
>JACCVL010000040.1 GCA_013698185.1 Nocardioidaceae bacterium | reverse complement strand
CTGCGACCAGGAGACGAAGATCGGGTCCTCGGCCCGGGCGGGCCCCCCGCCGGTGAGCAGGGTCGTGAGCACAGCCAGGCAGACCGCCGCAGCACTGGCCGCGGGTCGATATACGCGCATGATTCTGACTCCTCCGTTTTTGTCTCCCTACGCAGTGTTATAGCATCGACACGGAAACGGTCCAACACTTCTCCGCCAAACGGTCCGAGCGTTCACATTCCAGTGCTGGAGCAGGCGATGGTGACAGCGCCCTCGGCAGGTCCCGCGGCCAGGGACGTGCCCAGCGATGTGCCCGGCGACGTGGCCGGCGACACCGTGCTCGACGACCTCGCGATCGTCGTCTTCCGCACCGACCCGGCGGGCAACTGGACGTATCTGAACCCTGCGTGGACGGCCATCACCGGTTTCACCGTGGCCCAGACGCTCGACACCAACTTCCTCGACTACGTGCATCCCGACGAGCGGGAGCGCACGGTGGCGATGTTCATGGCGGTCGTCGAGGGCGGCGCGGACGCCTGCCACCACGAGACGCGTTATCGCACCGCCACCGGTGACTACCGCTGGCTGGAGCTGCGGGCCAACCTGCTCTATGACGTGGACGGCGAGTTGCGCGGAAACAACGGCACCCTGGTGGACATCACCGCCAGGCGGGAGACGACCCGCAGCACCGGTGAACGGGCCGAGGTGGCCGAGCTCCTGGGCCAGCACGAGGAGACCATCGACGACCTGCCTGTGAGCGGTCTGCTCCTGGACGAGCAGCTGATGGTCGTCGGTGCCTCACCGACGGCTCGGACGATGCTCGGCCACCCGCTTCGGCTCGGGGACGACTTCGGCGACCTGCTGCCCGGCTTCGACATCCTCGACAGCCGCGGCGACCCGCTGTCGACCAAGTGGGGCCCGCTCACGGCCGCCGTCGCCACCGGCACCAAGCAGTACGCCGAACTCCAGTGGCGACCGCTGGACGGTGGCGACCGCCTGTGGTTGCAGACAACGGCGGTCCCCTCCAGACGCGATGACGGCAGCATCCGCGTCGCGGTCTTGCTGCACGACGTGACCGAGCTGCGCAAGGCGGAGTTCCGCCAGGCGGCGGTCGCCACGCTCGGTCAGCGGGCGCTGGAGGCCACCTCCCTCGAGGAGCTTTTCGCCGAGGCCACCGGCTTGCTCATCTCGGCACTCGGCGCAGACGCGGCCGACGTCTACGTGACCGACCCCGACGACGGCCTGACGCTGCGCGCGCGCAGCGGCGACGGGCCGGTGCCGCGGGAGCGGCCGCCGCAACAGCCCGACGGCACTCGCCCTGGGTACTCGCTCAGTGTCCCCGCGGGCAGCGGTCAGGGGCCGTACGTGGTGGTGCAGATCCATTCGATGCGGCCGCGCAACTATCGCGCCGAGGAGATGAGCTGTCTGCAGAGCGTCGCCAACGTACTGGCCGCGGCGATGGCCCGGCGCGACATCGAGGATGCCGCCGTCACCCAGGCCCTGCACGACCCGTTGACCGGGCTGGCCAACCGGCGCCTGCTCCGGGACCGTCTCGAGCAGGCGCTGCAGGCCGCCCGCCGGGAGGACGACGGGTTGGCGCTGCTGCTGTTGGACGTGGACCGCTTCAAGGACATCAACGACACCCTCGGGCACGACGCCGGTGACGAAGTGCTCCGCATCGTGGCCAGCAGGCTGCTCGCGGCGACCCGGGACAAAGACACCGTGGCCCGGCTGGGTGGCGACGAGTTCGTCGTGCTGCTGCCGAACACACCCGACGCCGAGGCAGCCGCCCGGGCGGCGCGCGAGCTCCGGCAGCGGTTGGCCGAGCCGGTGCAGGCCGGTGGCCTGGTGCTGGAGATCCGCGCCAGCTTCGGGGTGACGGTCTCGCCGCTGCACGGCCGGCGATCGTCCACGCTGCTGCGCAACGCCGACGTGGCGATGTACCACGCGAAGGAGACCGCCACCGGGTGCAGCATCTACAGCCCCAAGCAGGACGCGGACCGCCTCGGTCGGCTGACCATGCTGCGCGACCTGCGTCACTCGCTGAGCGACAACGAGCTCTTCTTGCACTACCAGCCCAAGATCGATCTGCAGACGAGCGCCATCAGCGGACTGGAGGCACTGGTGCGGTGGCGCCACCCCCACCACGGCGTCCTGGGGCCGCACCGCTTCGTTCCTCTCGCCGAGCGCAACGGTCTGGCTGAACCGCTGACGTTCGCCGTCCTGGGGCTGGCCCTGAGCCAGCTGCGAGCCTGGCTGGACCAGGGGGTCAGGGTGCCGGTGGCGGTCAACATCTCACCGCAGATGCTGCACCATCCCCAGCTGGCCGACGCCGTGCGCCGGAAGCTCGAGGTGGCGGGCGTCCCACCGAAGCTGCTGCACCTGGAGGTCACCGAGACCGCCGTCATGCAGGACCCCGATGGGGCAGCGGCCGTCATCGCCGAGCTGCGAGACATCGGCCTGCTGATCGCCTTGGATGACTTCGGCACCGGGTACTCGTCGCTGGAGTTCCTGCGCCGGGTGCCGGTCCAGGAGCTCAAGATCGACCGCACCTTCATCGCCCAGATGCTCGTGAACCACCGCGACGCCTCCATCGTGCGGTCGTTGATCGAGCTCGGGCACTCGCTGGACATGCGGGTGGTCGCCGAGGGCATCGAGACCCAGGAGACCTGTGAGCAGCTGACGGCCTTCGGCTGCGACGAGGGGCAGGGCTACCTGCTGGGCATTCCTGCGCCGGCCCAGCAGATGGTCATACCTCCCGCCGCCGGCCGGCTTGCCGAGGTACGCGCCATCGTGTGAGCCGACGGTGCCCGGCCCGCTAGCCTCGAGTCTCATGGGACGCCGGATTCTCGTCGTGGACGACGACGCCACGGTGTCAGAAGTTGTCGTCGCCTACCTGCAGAGGGCCGGTTTCGAGGTCGAGCGAGCCACCGACGGTGAGCAGGCGCTCGAGCTGGCCGAGCTGCGCCCCCCCGACCTGGTGGTGCTGGACCTGATGCTGCCGGGGGTGGACGGCCTGGAGGTGTGCCGACGGCTGCGGGAGCGCTGGCCGGTGCCCGTGATCATGCTGACGGCGCTCGGCGAGGAGTCCGACCGGGTGACCGGTCTGGAGCATGGCGCCGACGACTACGTCACCAAGCCCTTCAGTCCCCGTGAGCTGGTGCTGCGGGTGGAGTCGGTCCTGCGCCGGGCCGCGGGTACCGTCGTCGACGGGCCCGACCAGCCGACGCTGCGCGCGGGGCGACTCGTGCTCGACAGCGCGTCCCGCCGGGTCACCGACGGCACCGTCGAGGTCCTGCTCACCGCCCGCGAGTTCGACCTGCTGGCCTTCCTGCTGGCCCACCCCGGCCACCCGTTCTCACGCGCGGAGCTGATGGAGCGGGTGTGGGGGTGGACGTTCGGCGACCCTTCGACCGTGACCGTCCACATGCGCCGGCTGCGCGAGAAGGTCGAGGACGACCCCGGCAGTCCGCGACTCATCCGCACCGTGTGGGGCGTCGGCTACCGCCTCGACCCGGACCCGGGCAACAGCCGCACGGATGCCGGCGATGGCTGACCTGGCGCTGGTGGTGGCGATCGCGCTCGCGTCTGCGCTGGTGGTCGGCGGGGCGGGCTGGCTGCTGCTGCGCCGCAGCCGGCCCCGGTCGCTCGGTATGACCATGGCGGTGGTCGTCGGCTGCTCGGTGTTGACCGTGGTCGCCGGGATGGCCGGCACTGCCCAGGCCATGTTCTTGTCGCCGCACGACCTCGGCGTGGTGCTGGCTGTCTGCGCGGCCGGGGGGGCGGTCGCGCTGGTCCTCGGTCTGCTGCTGGCCCGGAAGGTGGTGGATGAGGCCGGCGCCGTCCGGGACGCGGCCCAGGCGATGGCGACCGGGGACCGGCTGATGTTGTCCTCGACGCCGCTCACCACCGAGCTTGCCGCGGTCGCTCGTGAGCTCGAGGCCACGAGCCGACAGTGGGCCGAGTCGCGGGAGCGCGCGGCCATGTCGGAGGAGTCGCGGCGCGAGCTGGTCGCATGGATCTCCCATGACCTGCGTACTCCGCTCGCCGGCCTGCAGGCGATGGCCGAGGCCCTCGAGGACGGTGTGGCGGAGGACCCGGCTCGCTACCACCGCCAGATCCGGGTGGAGGTGGACCGGCTGTCGGCCATGGTCGGGGACTTGTTCCAGCTGTCTGGTCTGCAGGCGGGCAGCTCCGCGTTGAGCATCGATCGGGTGGCGCTCGACGACCTGCTCAGCGACACGTTGGCCTCGGCCGACGCACTGGCCCGAGCGGGGGGCGTGCGGCTGGAGGGGCAGGCCACCGACGCGATCGTGCTCGGCGCGGACGCCCGCGGACTGTCGCGGGTGCTGGGCAACCTGGTCACCAATGCCATCCGGCACACCCCCGATGCGGGCCGAGTGCACGTCGAGGTGCACCGATCCGGGGATGAGGCCGTCATCAGCGTCGAGGACGCGTGCGGCGGCATCGCGGCAGCCGAACTCGGCCGGGTGTTCGAGATGGCCTGGCGCGGCAACCAGGCCCGCACCCCTGGCGACGGCAGGGCGGGGCTCGGGCTGGCCATCGTGCGCGGCATCGTCACTGCCCACCAGGGTTCAGTGAGCGTCGCCAACACCGCGGATGGTTGCCGTTTCGAGGTCCGCCTGCCGAT
>JACCVL010000304.1 GCA_013698185.1 Nocardioidaceae bacterium | reverse complement strand
CAAGGACCTCTCTCGTCTGTGGTGGGGTTCTTTGCTGGGGTTCGTCGGTGCGCGTGGCTGAATTCGTCGGGGGCGGCTCCACGTATGAACTCAGGACGGCGAGCAGCGCACGCTTTTGTGCCAGGTCGAGGCGCGGGTCGTGGCGAATGGATTCCTCGGTCGCCGCCCGGGGCCGTTTCGACTCGTCGGCCGAGACTCCGGCCGCCTGCAACAGCAGGGTGTCGGTAGAGACCTCCAAGGCGTCGGCCAAGGCACGGAGCACCCGCACCGAGGGCAGCGCCAGCCCGTGTTCGATCTGGCTTAGGTACGGGTTGGAGATGCGGGCCAGCGCAGCGGCCTGCCGCAGGGTCAGCTGCGCGAGCTGGCGCTGGCTACGTACGTAGGCACCGAACGCCTCGTACATCTGGCCGCGGGATGTCTCCTGCACGCGGCCACCACCCTTCCGACGAGTTGCCCGGCACACCCGGGAGGACATCAGTTTGCTAGATGAAGTCTTGCAGGTGTTTAGCGTAGGTGCATATCAACCGGCTCATCAACCGGCCACCGGCAACGCCGGCTGGGCGTCCGCCGTGGCCAGGAACGGCTCAACGGCACGGGCCAGCACGCTGGCCGCACCCGCTCGCTGCAGGTCGTGCCCGGCAGGCAGCAGCACGAGCTCGGCGCCGGGGATGCGGCGAGCAAGCAATGCGCTGTTGGCTGGCGGGACCACCCGGTCACGGGCCCCGCTGACGACCAGGACGGGCGCCCGGATCGCCCCCAGGAACGGGATGCTCGACCAGCTGGAGACCGCCATGGAGTGCCACAGCGTCCCCACAGCGTCCGATCGTGGCCACGAGCCTGCCCCCGAGGGTGGACGGAGGGCACGCAACGCGTCCTGGCTGCCAGGAGTCGCTCCGACGCCACACGACGTGGACACGAGAACGAGCCGGCGAACCCTCGTCGGGGCGTGCACAGCGAGCTGCTGGGCGACGGCGCCTCCGTGCGAGTACCCCAGCACGTCGGCTGTGGCCAGACCGGCCGCATCGAGCACCGAAGCCGCGAGTCGAGCCAGCATGGATATCGGCAGCGGCAGGATCGGGGTGGGGCTCCTGCCGCTGCCGGGCGCGTCGAAACTGACGATGGTGTGACCGCCCAGCGCCTGCGTGAAGGGTTCCCAACTCTCCAGCGGTCGGGTCAAGCCGTTGAGCAACAGCAGCGGATCACCGTCGCCCTGCACGCGCATGCGGACCCGGAGCCCGCAGGCACCGACCACCTCCGATTCGTACGCCCGGGGTCGGGGCCGCCTCACGGGCGGGTACGCACATAGCTTCCAGGGGCGGCCTCGATCGGTGGGTGCTCCTTGCTCCCCAGCTGCCGGGGCGGGGCCACCTTGGGCCCTCCCTGCTTCGCGATCCAGCTGGACCAGTCCTCCCACCAGGTGGACTCATGCAGCTGCGCCGCGTCCTTCCACTCCTGCGGGTCTGCCGGAAGGCTGTCCTCGTTGGTCCAGTGCTTCGCCTTCGGTCCGGGCGGGTTGACGATCCCTGCGATGTGGCCGGAGGTACTCAGCACGAACCGGTTGCGGCCGCCGAGCAGTTGCGTGGTCTTGTAAGCCGAGGCCCACGGGACAATGTGGTCGTCGACGGCGGACAAGACGTAGGTGTCGATCTCGACCTTGCCGGGGTCGACCTTCTGGCCCTCGACCTCGAACTCTCCCTGGGCGAACAAGTTGTTCAGGTAGCACCCTCGTAGGTATTCGGAGTGCATCGTGGCCGGCATCCGGGTGCTGTCCTTGTTCCACACCAGCAGGTCAAATGCGGGCGGCTTCTTGCCGAGCAGCCAGTTGTTGGCTACGTAGCCGAAGATGAGGTCGTTGGCCCTCAGCGCATCGAAGGTGTGCGCCATCTTGTCGGAGTCGAGGAAGCCGCGCTTGGCCATCTGCTTCTCGAGTCCGGCGATCGTGGCCTCATCGGTGAAGACGCCAAGGGTCCCCGGGGCGCTGAAGTCGGTGAGGGTGTTGAGGAACGTGGCCGACTTGACCGAGCGATCGCCGATTGCCGCGTTGTGCGCGAGCCCGATCGCCGTCAAGGTGCCACCGAGGCACACCGAGACGGTGTTGACCTCCGGGGCACCGGTGATCTCGCGCACCACCCGGACCGCGTCCAGCGGCCCCTGGCGCAGGTAGTCCTCGAAGCCCAGGTCACGCATGGAGGCATCGGGGTTGCGATAGCTGATGGCGAAGCAGGTGTGGCCGTGTTGGACCGCCCACTCGATCAGGCTCTTGTTCGGCGCCAGATCCATGATGTAGAACTTGTTGATCCACGGCGGGCAGAACAACAGCGGCACCTTGTGCACCCGGTCGCCCTGCGGCTCGTACTGGATCAGCTCGATGAGGTCGCTGCGGTAGACGACCGACCCGGGCGTGGCCGCCATGTTGACCCCGACCTCGAAGTCGGAGCTGTCGACCTGCGAGGGCCAGCCCCCGTTGTGACGGATGTCCCCCAGCATGTTCTTCGCCCCTCGCACCAGGCTCTTGCCGCCGGTGTCGAAGGCTTCGCGCAACGCAGCGGGACTGCCGGGCAGGGTGTTGGTGGGCGCGAGGGCGTCGAGGATGAACTTCGCGGCGAACCGCGCCTTGACGTCCTGGCTGGCCTCGAGCCCGGCCGCGTCGAGCAGCTCGGTGACCAGCTGGCTGGCCAGCAGATACTGCTGCTCGAGCAGGAAGTACAGCGGGTTCTCGGCGTACGCGCGGTCGTTGAACCGCTTGTCCCCCTTGGCCGGCGAGACCGGACCGGCACTGTCCAGGCCGACCACCCGCCCCGCTGTGGCGCGCACCGCCGCAGCCAGGCCGATCATCAGCCGTGCGTTGG
>JACCVL010000296.1 GCA_013698185.1 Nocardioidaceae bacterium | reverse complement strand
GACCCCGAGCTCCCGCTGCTCGAGCGGGCGCGCTTCCTGGCGATCTTCGCCAGCAACCTGGACGAGTTCTTCATGGTCCGGGTGGCCGGCCTCAAGCGCCGCATCGCCGCCGGTGTCGCCGTCCGGGCGGCCAGCGGCCTGCGCCCGCGCGAGGTGCTCGACAACATCTGGCGCGAGAGCCACCGGCTGATCCGCCGCCAGGCCGACGCCTTCCAGGACCACGTACAGCCGGCCCTGCGCGAGCAGGGCATCGAGCTGCTGCGCTGGGATGGGCTGTCCGACTCCGAGCGCAAGGCGCTGGCCTCCCTGTTCGCCGAGCGGATCTTCCCGGTGCTGACCCCACTGGCGGTCGACCCGGCGCACCCGTTCCCGTACATCTCGGGACTGTCGCTGAACCTGGCCGTCATCATCCGCAACCCCGAGACCAGCACCGAGCACTTCGCCCGGGTGAAGGTGCCGCCCAACTTCGCCCGCTGGCTGCGCGTCGACGACCAGCGCTTTGTGCCGCTCGAGGACGTCATCGCCGCCCACCTCGACATGCTGTTCCCGGGCATGGAGGTGGTGGGCCACCACACCTTCCGGGTCACCCGCAACGAGGACCTCGAGGTCGAGGAGGACGATGCCGAGAATCTCCTGCAGGCGCTGGAGAAGGAGCTGCTGCGGCGGCGCTTCGGGCCGCCGACGCGCCTGGAGGTGCAAGAAGACATCGACCCGCACGTGCTCGACCTGCTGGTCTCCGAGCTGGATGTCGTCGAGGCCGAGGTCTTCCGACTGGCGGGTCCGCTCGACCTGCGTGGCCTGCACGCGGTTGCCGACCTCGACCGCGCCGAGCTCAAGTACGACTCGTTCGTGCCGGTGACCCATCCCGACCTCACCGAGGTCGAGACCGCCTCGCCGGCGGACATCTTCGCCGCCCTGCAACGCCAAGACGTGCTGCTGCACCACCCGTACGACTCCTTCGCCACCAGCGTGCAACGTTTCGTCGAGCAGGCGGCCACCGACCCGCAGGTGCTGGCGATCAAGCAGACGCTGTACCGCACGTCCGGTGACAGCCCGATCATCGACGCGCTGGTCGACGCGGCCGAGGCGGGCAAGCAGGTGCTGGTGCTGGTGGAGATCAAGGCCCGCTTCGACGAGCAGGCCAACATCCGCTGGGCCCGCAAACTCGAGCAGGCGGGCTGCCACGTCGTCTACGGCCTGCTCGGCCTCAAGACCCACTCCAAGGCCTGCCTGGTGATCCGCGACGAGCCCGACGGGATGCGCCGCTACAGCCACATCGGCACGGGCAACTACAACCCCAAAACCGCCCGGCTGTACGAGGACCTGGGGTTGCTCACCGCGGACACCGCCGTCGGCGACGACCTGCTGCGCCTGTTCAACGACCTGTCCGGCTTCTCCCGAGCCGCCAGCTTCCGCCGGCTCATCGTTGCCCCGTCCGGCATCCGGGTCGGGCTGATCGAGCGCATCGAGGGCGAGGTCGCGCATCATCGAGCCGGCCGGCCGGCGCAGGTGCGCTTCAAGATGAACTCGCTGGTCGACGAGCAGATCATCGACGCGCTCTACCGCGCGAGCCAGGCCGGCGTACCCATCGAGCTGTCCACCCGCGGGATCTGCGCACTGCGACCGGGGGTGCCGGGGCTGTCGGACAACATCCGCGTCCGCAGCTCGCTCGGTCGCTTCCTCGAGCACAGCCGGATCTTCGCGTTCGCCAACGGTGGCGAGCCGGAGATGTGGATCGGATCGGCCGACCTCATGCACCGCAACCTCGACCGGCGGGTGGAGGTGCTCGTGCGCGTGTGCGACCCGCGGCACGTCGACCAGCTCAGCAGGCTGCTCGACAGCGTGTTCGACGACGCCACGTCCTCCTGGCGCCTGGCCAGCGACGGGACGTGGACGGGCGAGCATCGCGACGCCTCGGGAGCCCGGCTGGCCGACCTGCAGGAGACCCTCATCACCGACGCCCGCCGGCGCCGCAAAGAGGTCAAGGGCCGCGCCAGCTGACCGGCCCGCTCGGGGCGGGCGAGGGCGCGGGTCCGCCGCCTCTGCCCGGGCGAGAGCCGTGGGGAGTACGTCTGGACGTGGTTCACGTAAATGCCCCCCACCGTGCGTGAGACGTCGGGTGACCCACGCCTAGCGTTCACCTCTGGTTCACTTTGGCCGGTCCAGCGCGTCACCTGGGCTCTCTACGTTTCTCGACGGCGGCATGCGACGGAGCGTGCGCCCACCTGTTTTGACCCATCACGAGAGGCGACATCCCTGTGAACCGACGATTCCTGCGCAACGCCGCCATCCCGGCGGCAGTGCTTTCCCTCGCATTGGCCGCCTGTGGCGGACAGAGCGAAGGCTCGAGCAGCGGCTCGGGCGGCGATACCGCCCTCTCCGGCGAGATCGTTGTCGACGGCTCGTCCACGGTCCAGCCGCTGACCGCTGCTGCGGGTGAGCTCTTCAAGCAAGAGAACCCCGACGTCAACGTCTCGGTCGGCACCGCCGGCACCGGCGGCGGCTTCGAGAAGTTCTGCATCGGCGACACCGACATCTCCGACGCCTCACGCGCCATCGAGGC
>JACCVL010000289.1 GCA_013698185.1 Nocardioidaceae bacterium | reverse complement strand
ACGATCTTGCCCGTACGGACGGCGCCCTCGAGGGCCTGGATCTCGATGTCGACAACGTCGTCGGCCAGCCTGCGGCCGTTGGGGAAGCCGGCGTTGTCGCCGCCCAGCACACCCAGCCGGTTGGGTTCTGCTGCCGGCGGGATCGAGGTGTTCAGGCGCAGCATCTCCGACGGGGTCCCCTCACCCTTGGGCTTGTTGAGCCCGTCGATGCCGGTGAGGAAGATCGCGAAAATGTCGTCTCGCGGCGCCTTCGGCGCCGGGATGCCATAGACCGCCTCGATCAGTTTGGGCAGCTCCGGGTCGTTGACCCGATCGACGACCGGCTGGACAGTGGCGTCCTTGGCCGGCGGCAGCGCGTTGAAGGCGTCCTTGAGACCCGCCGGTACCACAACCTCGTTGACCAGTGGCATACCGAGGCGGGACACCTGGACGTAGTCACCCTTGAAGGTCTTGGTGCCGTCAGCGCCCTGCACCGACATGCCTGGCCGTGACGTGGTGCTCCACACACCGATCACGGGGTCGTCGCCCGTCGTGAGCTCTGACGACGGGACCTGGAGGGCGACCGAGTTGACGTTGTACCCGCTCAGCGTGTCGGCACCGGCCTCGGAGAGGTCGCCGCCGTACAGCAGGTCGAAGACCCGAAGATCGAGGAAGAACGAGTCGTCCGCCTGTCCAGCGAAGCTCATGCTCCCACCGTCGAGCGCCGTCACTGCCTCGTCACGCAGGTCCGCGTAGTCCGGCATCGACGCGGCACCGACGTTCGACGGGGCGACCACGGCGTTGTCGACGAGGGTCTGGGTGTCACTGCCGGCGATGCGCTCCAGCGTGTACGTCTGGCGGAACAGCAGCGTCGGGTCCTCGACCGATGTCACCGGCCCGTTGTTGTAGATGAAGGTGTCGGTGCCGCGGTCGTCCTGGGTGGAGAAGGTCCACCGGTAGGTGATGTCAGGCTCGGCGTCACCGTTGTTGTCGATGTTGATGTCGTAGTGCGCGTCCTCGGCGAACGGGTAGAAGTTCGGACCGCCGGCAGGCTCCTGGAAGGGCAGCCAGTTGGCGATCAGGGTGGTGGTGTCGGGAGCGTCGGGGCTGACGAATGCATAGACGTCGGTGTTGTCAGCCTGCGGGTCGTTGAGGATCAGCGGAGCCTCGCGGTGGCTGGACGCTGTGCCGACCTCAGCCGCCAGCAACGCTGCCGAACCCGTCACCGCTAGCGCAGACGCTGCGAAACAGCACATGGCGCCCCGCACATGTTTTTTGCGTGGGATCAACTGCATGAGATTGCCTCTCCGGCCGTGGCGCCACCCGTTGCGGCGCCTTGCGTGGACAGGGCCTCCGGACTTGGACGCCCTTCCCCGGCCTCGACCGGGACACCACACCCCGCCTCCCGTTGCGACAAAGAGTGCGGCAACGTAACGCAGCGTGTTGGTACGAAAAGAGTAAGCAGAGACAGGAGGGAATACAACCGACAGTTACAAAACTGATACTTTCGGTGGTCAGTGGACGAATCGACTTGTCTGCTGATGCTGCCGCGACGGCCGGCGGTCCAGAGTGGCGAATCGGCTGATCACGGTGGTGACGTCCCCCGCGCAGGTCAACGTCGCCGACTTCGGCGGCTCAGGATGCTGCCCGCCGGTCACCCAGCTCGGCCCAGTCCCGCCGACCGCTCCGGGCAGGGGCCTCCACTGCCGGGATAGGCCCCTGGCTCCCTCCAGTCGCGGGCGCGGGTCCCACGGCCCGGTCCATGCGGTACAGACGCGTCCGACCGGCCCCCAGGCGCGACAACACCCGGCGTGCGCGATGGTCCGCGCAGCCGGGTGTCCGCCGCCTGCAGTGATCCGTTTACTTGTTGTTGTGCGCGATGATCCGCTGCTTCTCCGCGATGATCCGCTGCTTCTCCGCGATGATCCGCTGCTTCTCCTGGTGCGCGATGATCCGCTGCTTCTCAGCCCGCTGCTTCTCCTGGTGCGCGATGATCCGCTGCTTCTCCTGGTGCGCGATGATCCGCTGCTTCTCGCGCGCGCCGGAGTCGGTGCTCCCAACCCGAACCACGCTCACCCCGCGGTCGCTGGGGGCGGCGCTGGCCTCGGCGGACAGCAGTGCGGCCGACCCGGTGATGGCGAGCGCTGATGCGGCGACACCACAGATGGCGCTCCGGACTCGTGTCTTGCTTGGGATGAACTGCATGTGTCGCCTCTCAGGACTGTGACGACGCAAACCTTACGACGCCTTCTGCTACCAGCCTTTCGACTGGACACCCGCCCCCTCAGCCTCCATCGAACGAGACACGTTACCGGCCCGCAGGACACGGAGTGTGTCACGCTAATCGCGGCGTGTTGGTGCCGAGTGTAGATATCGTAGCGCCGTGCTGCAACCCATAGTCATAAAAGGCATACTTTGGGTGACCAAGGGTCGGACCCAGGTGCGACAGTGGCGAGCGGTTGCCGGTCGACGGGGATCGGCGCCGCCGAGCGGTCCTATCCGGCCGACAACTCCCGTGACCGGTCCCGGGCCGCCTCGAGTGCGGACAGGAAAGCCGCGCGTACCTTGTGGTCCTCGAGCTCGCGCACCGCTGCGGCGGTGGTCCCGCCCGGCGAGGTCACCTGCTCGCGAAGCACGGTCGGATGCTCGCCGGTCTCGCGGAGCAGCTTGGCCGAGCCGACGACGGTTTGCACCACCAGCTCGGCGGCGGTCGTACGCGGCAGCCCGAGGTGTACGCCCGCCTCGATCATGGCCTCCACAACGAAGAACAGGTAGGCCGGCCCCGAGCCGCTGACGGCAGTGACGGCGTCGAGTTGCTGCTCTGGAACTCGCAGCACCCGGCCCACCGACGACAACAGCTCCTCGGCTTCACTCAGGTGCTGTTCGTCGCAGTGCGCCCCACGCGAGATCGCCGACATCCCCTCGTCCACGAGCGCCGGCGTATTCGGCATGACCCGCACGACGGCCACACCGGCGGGCAGCAGGGACTCGATGAAGGCGGTGGTGATCCCGGCCGCCAACGAGACGACCAGCGGGCCCGATGACAGGTGGGGCGCGACCTCGGTGAGCAGTTCGGCCATGTCCTGTGGCTTGACCACCAGCACCATCGTGTCGGCCTTGGCGGCAGCCTCGACATTGCTGACCACATCAACGCCGTAGCGCTCCCGCAACTCTGCGGCCCGTTCCGTACGCCGCTCGGTCAGCAACAGGTCGCCAGGACGGCGGCCCGCCCGCAGCAGTCCCGACACCAACGTCTCGCCCATCACCCCGGCGCCCAGCACGGCAACGACACCCACGACGGCCTCCTCGATCGAGTCGTTGCCCATCATGACCGATCTCGGCCGGCCCGGGTCAGGCCGTCCGCCGCCGCAGCGTGGCCGAGGCCAACGCCAGTGCCAGCAGCCCGCTGCCGGCAACCACGGCCACGTCGAGAGTGAGGTCACTGGTCCAGGTCGCAGCCGTCTGCACCTCGTTCATCGCATCCACCGCATACGACAGCGGCAATGCGTCGGAGATTGTCGAGAGCACATCGGGCAAGAGGGACCGCGGGACGAACAGGCCACACAGCAGCAGCTGCGGGAGCACGAAGGCGGGCATGAACTGCACGGCCTGGAACTCGGTGGCAGCGAACGCCGATACCAGCAGCCCCAGCGCCGTGCCCAAGACGGCGTCCAGCACCGCGACCAGTGCCAGCACCCAGACGGGTCCCCGCACGTCGAGCCCGAGCAGCCCGACTGTCAGCGCCACGGCGACAGCGGCCTGGACGACGGCCACTGCGCCGAAGGCCAGGCCGTAGCCGACCAGCAGGTCTGCCTTGCCCATGGGCGTGGTCAGCAGCCGTTCGAGCGTCCCCGACGACCGCTCCCGCAAGGTCGTCACCGACGTCACCAGGAACATCACGATGAAGGGAAACAGTGCCAGCAAGGGCGGCCCGAGCCGGCTGAAGGTCCGCTCATCGCCGTCGAACATCCACCACAGCAGCGTCAAGAGCACACACGGCACGACGAGCAGCATCGCGACCGTTCGGTGGTCCCGGCTCAGCTGGGTGAGGACGCGGCCGGCGACAGCCTGCGTTGCGGCAGGACTGATCGGGGACGTCATGAGTGCACCTCGGCATTGGTCAGGTCGGATCGGGAGTCGATCAGCGCCAGGAAGGCCGCCTCGACATCACCGGCCCCCGTGCGCTTTAGCAGCGCCTGGGGCGAGTTGTCGGCCACGAGCTCGCCCTCGCGCAGCAGGAGCAGCCGGTCGCAGCGCGTCGCCTCGTCCATGACGTGACTGGACACCAGCAGCGTCGTCCCGGTCGCGGCCAGCCGGTGAAACAGCGCCCAGAGGTCCCGGCGCAGCACCGGGTCGAGGCCTACGGTGGGCTCGTCGAGCACGAGAAGCCGGGGCTGACCGAGCAGTGCCGCGGCGAGCGATACCCGGGACCGCTGGCCGCCGGAGAGCCGGTTGACCAGGTCGTTCGAGTGGTCCGCGAGGTCGACCTGCTCGAGCACCGCGGCTACGTCGTCAGCGGGCGCGCGGAGCAGCCGTGCGAAAAAGCGCAGGTTCTCCGCGACCGTAAGGTCGCCGTAGACGCTCGGCGCCTGGGTGACGTACCCGAGCCGGTTGCGCAGCGCTGGCGTGCCGGCCGGCAGGCCGAGCACCTCGACCCGCCCCGAGACGCCCTGCTGCACACCCACCAGCGCTCGCATCAGCGTCGTCTTTCCGCAGCCGGACGGCCCGAGGAGGCCCGTTACCTCCCCCGTCGGTACGGCGAAGGAGAGCCCGCGCAGCACCCGCCGCCCACCGCGTCGCACCTCCAGCTGGTCCACCACGATCGCCGCTGAAATTTTATTGGCCATGTGTTCAATATCGACCGCTAGTCGCGATCCGTCAAGTCCCGATCGCTGGTCAACATCAACCCAGCAGATGCTGCTGAAGGACCGGGGCCAGCCGGTCGATCAACTCCTCCGCCGGCACGGAGGCCAGCGGTTCCAGGCCGATGGCATAGCGCAACACCGCCATGCCCAATATCTGCGTCATCGCCAGGTTCACCCGCACCTCGACGTCCGGGCCGGGCACCACCTGGCTGAGCAGCGGCACGGCGACCGCCGGGATACCGAGTCGGAGGGTCCGCGCCGCCTCGGGGTTGGTCATGGCTGTACGCAGATAGGCAAGCAGTTGGTCACGGTGGGCCGTGTCCTCCCACAGCCCGACGGCGGCCGTGGCAATGCGACGACCGAGAAGTTCTGGCGGCCCCGGGAGAGCGGGCCCCAGCACATCGCGCGGGTCGAACGGCAGCTCCAGCGCGGCCACGAGCAAGTCGGCCTTGCTGCCGAAGTAATGGTGCACAAGGCCCGGCGTCACCCCTGCTGCGGCCGCTATCGCCCGGCTCGTGGTCCGGTCGAAGCCGCGCTCAGCGAAGGCCGCTCGCGCCGCAGCGAGGATGGCGCCCCGCGTGTCCGGGGCGCCCGGCCGGCGACCCGGCCCGGCCACCTCAGCCTTTGCTCATCAGCGACCGAGCAAAAAAAGTCAGATTCTGTGGGCGCTCGGCCAGCCGCCGCATCAGGTAGCCGTACCACTGGTCGCCGTAGGGGACATAGACCCGTACCGTCTCGCCGACCGCACTGAGCCGGAGTTGCTCGTCGGGCCGCACGCCGTACAGCAGCTGGTACTCGAAGGTGCCGGCGTCGCGCTCGGCCCGGCCCGCGAGCATCCCGGCGATCCGGACCAGTCGCGGGTCGTGGGTGGCGATCATCGGGTAGCCGGCGCCATTCATCAGCACCCGAAGGCACCGTACGTACGAGCGGTCGACCTCTTGACGGGACTGGTAGGCGACCGACTCCGGTTCGCGGTACGCCCCTTTGCACAGCCGTACGCGGGAGCCCGCGTACGCGAGGTCCTTGCAGTCACCCTCGGTGCGACGCAGCTGAGACTGGACCACCGCGCCGGTCTCGGGGAAGTCCTGCCGGACAGCGCTCAGCACGTCCAGGGTCGAATCGGTGGTGGTGTGGTCCTCCATGTCGAGGGTCACCGTGGTGCCGGCGTCTCGAGCCGCCTGGCAGATCCGGTGGGCGTTGTCACGCGCGATCGCATCACCGTCTGGCCCAAGCGCCTGCCCGACTGCCGACAGCTTGACCGACACCTCGGCGGTCGGCGTCAGGCCGGCGTCAGCCAGCGCCGTGAGCAGCTCGCAGTACGCGGCAACGGACGCGGCGGCCCGGGCCCGGTCGAGGGTGTCCTCCCCCAGCCGGTCGAGGGTGACCCGCAGCCCGCCACCGGCAAGCTCAGAAGTCACCCTGACCGCGTCCTGCGTCGCGACGCCGGCGACGAACCGCGACACGATGCCGCTCGACAGCGGCATCGTGCTCACCAGCCGCTCGACCTGCCGGCTGCGGGAAAGCGCGAGCAGCGACGCCCTCAACACGAATGGCCCTCCTGACCTCGATGACGACACCCCGGTGCCTGGTGCACGCTAGGCGTCCCCGACTGTACGGCTCGCTGCGTCGTCGCGCCGAGGCGGTCGAGCGGCCAGGTAGAGCCTGGTAAAGGCCAGCGCAGCAGCCAGATCGGCCTCCCGCTGGGCGCGGTCGGCCACCCGTCTGGTGCTGACCTCTACCACCACATGCCCGGCGAAGTGGTTGTCGGCGAGCCACTCGCACAACGTTGCGCAGGGCTGCGATCCCCGGCCGGGGACCAGATGCTCGTCGCGGGCGCTGCCTGACCCGTCGGCCATGTGCACGTGCGCCAACCGCGGCCCGAGCGCACGCGCCATCGAGACGGCGTCGACCCCGGCGGTGGCCGCGTGCGACACGTCGAGCGTGACCTGTGCATAGTCCTGCTCGACCGGGTCCCAGCCCGGTGCGTATGCCTGCACCCGGCGGCCTCGTGCGCGCCAGGGAAACATGTTCTCGACCGCGACAGCGAGCCCCGTGCGGGCTGCCAGGTCGGTGACGGTGTCACCGAAGCCCCGCGCGTAGTCCCGTTGCCAGCGGAAAGGAGGGTGCACGACGACGGTGTCGGCGCCGAGCTCGAGGGCCATCTCGGCGCTGCGCTCGAGCTTTCCAGCCGGGTCCGTGCCCCAGACCCGCTGGGTGATGAGCAGGCAGGGCGCGTGCACCGCCACCACCGGCACCCCACTGGCGTCTCGCTCCCGCCGTACCGCGGTGAGGTCTTGGCTGGTCTCGTCGATGCCGACCATCACCTCCACCCCGTCGTAGCCGAGGGCGGCTGCCAGCTCGAAGCCGGCTGCGGTCGGCTCGGGGAACACCGAGGCCGTTGACAGCGCGATGCTGCCCCCGGGCACCCGCACCGACGCCGGCGTCACCGGGCCGACCGCCGGGTCGCGGACAGCGTCACCAGTGCCGCGACGACCCATCGCACTGCCACCTGCCGGCCCCCCATCGTCACGTCGCGCTCGGCCCCTGCGTGCTTGGCTTGATCACATCACGTCGAGCCGCTCCAAGATCACGCCCTCGCGCAACGCCCACGGACAGATGCTCAGCTCCGGCAGGTCGAACAGCTCCATCACGGCGTCGGCCACGAAGGCACCGGCCACTATCTGGTGGGCGCGGTTGGCCGACACCCCCTGCAGCTGCGCGATCTTCGACACCGGCATCGCGATCAGGTGGGGCAGCTTGTCCCGCAACACCTCACGAGACAGGGCCCGGCGCACGTACGGACCCTCACTCGAGGCCGCGGCTCCGCAGATGCGTGCCAGCGAGCGGAACGTCTTGCTGGTCGCCACGGCCTTGTCGGCCTCACCCCAGCGGAGCACGTCCCCGGCGTCGTGTGCGATCTGACGGCGGACGTAACGGCGCAGGTCTTTCGCGGTGGACTGCGGCACGGGTTGCTTGTCGAGGTGCTCACGACTGAGCCGGCCGGCACCCAGCGGCAGCGAGTGCGCGACGTCAGGCGTCTCACTGCGACCGGCGGCGATCTCGAGTGACCCGCCGCCGATGTCGAAGACCGCCAGCCGGCCCGCCGACCAGCCGAACCAACGGCGCACCGCCAGGAAGGTCAACCGCGCTTCGTCGCCCCCCGGGAGCACTTCGAGGTCGACGCCAGTGTGCTTGCGCACCTGCGCCAGCACCTCGTCGGCATTGCTGGCGTCGCGGACCGCAGAGGTGGCGAAGGCGAGCACCGACGTGCAGCCCTTGTCGTCGGCGACCTGCTGTGCCTGCTCAACGAACGCCAGCAGAGCCTGGATACCTGACTTGTCGACGGCGCCGTCTGCATCGAGATGCTCAGCGAGCCGCAGCGGCAGCTTGAACGAGTACGCCGGCAGCGGTGCGGCACCGCGGTGGGCATCCACGACCAGCAGGTGCCCGGTGTTGGAGCCGATGTCGAGCACGCCCGTGCGCATGGGCGACAAGGCTAGTGCTGGCCGTGGCTAGGCTTGGCAGGTGCCCGAGACAAGCGTCCAGGCGCCGCGAGCCTGGGTGGAGTTCGTCGACCCCGCCGATCCCGGGCAGATCCTGCGCTGTGACCTCACCTGGCTGACGTCTCGCTACCACTGCATCTTCGGCGCCGGTTGCCCAGGCATCTATGCCGACCGGCCCGACGACGGGTGCTGCACGCTGGGAGCACACCTGGCTGACCGGGCGGACGAGCGGCGCGTCGACAAGGCGATGCGACGATTGTCCGCCACCGACTGGCAGCTGCGTGCCGAGGGTCGCTCTGCGGGATGGGCCGAGACCGACGAGGACGGGGCGCGCAAGACCCGGGTGGTGGACGGCGCCTGCGTGTTCCTCAACCGTCCCGGGTTCGCCGGCGGCACCGGGTGTGCGTTGCACTCCTGGGCGCTGGCCCACGACCAGGAGCCACTGGCGGTCAAGCCGGACGTGTGCTGGCAGCTGCCCATCCGCCGACGCTTCCGCGAGGTGGACCGCGGCGACGACACCTCCTACCTCGAGATCACCATCGAGGAGTACGGCCGCAGCGGGTGGGGACCTGGCGGGCACGATCTCGACTGGTACTGCTCAAGCAACACCGAGGCCCACGGCGCCTCGCAGCCTGTCTACCTCACCAACGCCGCCGAGCTGACCGAGCTGATCGGCGCCGGCGCTTTTGGCACCCTCGTCTCGCTCTGTGAGGCGCACCTGGCCCGCCGGGACCTGCTGACGCTGCACCCGGCCACGCGCGGGGCCGGCCGCGGCCGCTGACACCCCCGCCGACCCCGGCGCCAGCGGGGAGCCGGTGCGGGTCCACAATCGGATGTCATGCACCTGGACCACCTCTCGTACGCTGCTGGACCGAGCGGGCTCGACGCAACGACGGAGCAGCTGTCGCAGCTCATCGGCGAGGACTTCCGGGTGGGAGGCGTCCACCCGCGCTTCGGCACCCGCAACCGGGTGCTCCCGCTGGTTGCGGGCCACTACCTCGAGGTCGTGGACGTGCTCGACCACCCCGCCTCCGACAAGGCGGCCTTCGGCCAGCTGGTCCGCGCCCGCACTAAGGCCGGTGGTGGTTGGCTGGGTTGGGTGGTGTCGGTCCTCGACATCTCGGTGGTGGAGGCACGGCTCGGCCGGAACGCGGTGCAGGGCAACCGGCGGCTGCCCGACGGCTTCGACCTGCGCTGGAAGCAGGTCGGCGTTCGCGGCCAGCAAGCCGACCCCCAACTGCCCTTCGTCGTGCAGTGGGAGGTCGACAGCGAGCGGCACCCGTCGCACGGCGCGAGCGGTGACGTCGCTCTCCAGGCGATCGAGATCGCCGGCGACCCCCAACGGGTGGCCGACTGGCTCGGCTCCCCGGCGCTGGCGGCGCTGGAGGAGATCGACGTCGACTGGGTGGCGCCGCACGGCCAGCCAGGCATCGTGGCGGTGCACCTGTCCACACCCTCGGGCACGGTGCGCCTGTAAAGACTCGCAAGCCCCGGGCATCGCGTAGGCATGCTGCGCCCGGCGGGGCCGAACGCGCGGACCGAACCCGTGGTGGCGTCGCCGCGATGTCGGTCGTGTCACCTAACGTCGGAGTCGTGGCAACCATCTCGTCCGACCCGGCCAACGCCTCAGCACGCACCGCGGCGCGCAGCGCCCGCGCTCGACCGGCCTACGGCTGCTCCGAGTGCGGCTGGGAGACGACCAAATGGGTCGGTCGCTGCGGCGAGTGCCAGGCCTGGGGCACCGTCGACGAGCGTGGCGCCGCCCCGGTGGGTCGCACCGCACCCGGCGCGGTGCGCAGCCCGGCCCGTCCGATGACCGAGATCGGCATCGAGGCCTCAAGTGCCGTGGCCAGCGGGGTCGGAGAGCTCGACCGGGTCCTCGGTGGCGGGGTGGTGCCCGGGGCGGTGCTCCTGCTGGCGGGCGAGCCTGGCGTCGGCAAGTCCACGCTGCTGCTGGCGGTCGCCGCCAAGTGGGCGGCATCGGGTCGGCGCACGCTGTACGTCACCGGTGAAGAATCGGCCGCGCAGGTGCGGCTGCGGGCCGAGCGCACCGCCGCGGTCCATCCCGAGCTCTTTCTCGCCGCCGAGACCGACCTGTCTGCCGTGCTGACCCACGTCGAGCAGGTGGGTCCGAGCCTGCTGGTGGTCGACTCCGTGCAGACCATCGGCTCGCCCCAGGTCGACGGGGCTCCAGGGGGCGTCACCCAGGTGCGCGAGGTCGCCGCCACCCTCGTCGAGGTCGCCAAGCGGAAGAACCTGCCCGTGCTGATGGTGGGCCACGTCACCAAGGACGGTTCGATCGCCGGCCCGCGGGTCCTGGAGCACATCGTCGACGTGGTCCTTCAGTTCGAGGGCGGGTTCGGCTCGTCGTCCGCCTCCGGGCTGCGCTTTGTCCGGGCGGTCAAGAACCGCTACGGCCCGGTCGACGAGGTGGGCTGCTTCGACCTGTCTGCCGACGGGATCGTCGAGGTCACCGATCCCACCGGCTTGTTCGTGTCCCGGCACGGCGAGCCGATCTCCGGCACCTGCGTCACCGTGACGCTCGAGGGCCGCAGACCGCTGCTCGCCGAGGTGCAGGCCCTGGTCGCCGCCAGCCAGTTGCCCTCTCCCCGCCGGGCCACCAGCGGGCTTGACACCAGCCGGACGGCGATGATCCTCGCGGTGCTGCATCGACGGGCCGGCCAACGCCTGCAGTCCGCCGATGTCTACCTGGCCACGGTCGGCGGCGCGCGCGTCGTCGAACCGGCCGCCGACCTGGCGGTTGCCATAGCCACCGCGTCGGCCTGTGCCGACACAGTGGTCTCGACCGACCTGGTGGCACTGGGGGAGGTCGGGCTGGCAGGAGAGTTGCGCCGAGTGAGCGGGCTTCGTCAGCGACTTGCCGAGGCAGCTCGGCTGGGATTTCGCCATGCGCTCGTGCCGGTCGACTCCGGTGAGCTCCCCCACATCGCCGGCCTGCGCATCCTGGCCGTGCCCGACGTACGGGGCGCGCTGCACGCGGTCGGACTGATCGACGGTGCTGACTCCGCTCGGATCGCCCCGAACCACGGCCAGCCACGCGTCCCCCATCTGAGCGTGGTGTCGTCCCAACCACCAACCCCCTAGACTCCTCCTCAGGGGCGCCGGCACGAGACCACCAGCACCGGGGAGCGGACGTGGCCAGCAACGACCGGCCGGGTGAGCGGCCCGCCGACGACGCGCGACTTCGCGCGACACTCGTCTCGCTCGCGCCCGGGACCGCCCTGCGCGAGAGTCTCGAGCGCATCCTGCGCGGCCGCACCGGTGCACTGGTCGTTCTCGGACAGGACCGTGTCGTCGAGTCCATCTCAACCGGTGGCTTCCTGCTGGACGTCCCGTTCACCGCGACCGGCATGCGTGAGCTGGCCAAGATGGATGGCGCGATCCTGCTCGACAAGGACGTCACCCGGATCTTGCGGGCAGCGGTTCACCTGATGCCGGATCCGTCGATCCACACCGACGAGGCCGGCACCCGTCACCGCACCGCCGACCGGGTTGCCCGGCAGACGGGGCTGCCCGTGATCTCGGTGAGTCAGTCGATGCAGATCATTGCCGTCTACGTCGGCGGCAACCGCTACGTGCTCGAGGACACCGGGGCCATCTTGTCCCGCGCAAACCAGGCGCTCGCCACGCTGGAGCGTTACAAGATGAGACTCGACGAGGTCTCCGGCGCTCTTTCGGCCCTCGAGATCGAGGACCTCGTCACCGTGCGCGATGTCGCTGCGGTCGCACAGCGCATGGAGATGGTCGTGCGTATCGCCAGCGAGATCGACGGCTACGTCCTCGAGCTCGGTGGGGACGGCCGGCTGCTCTCCCTTCAGCTCGGCGAGCTGGTGGCCGGGGTCGACGACGACCGGCAGCTCGTCGTGCGTGACTACGCTCCCGCCGGCGGACGGCACCGACCGGTCGAGGACGTCTTGACGACACTCGCCGCCCTGGACCAGAGCGAGCTCGTCGACGTCGCCGCGGTCGCCCGTGGGCTCGGGTTCGGGATCACCGAGCAGCTCGACACGGCCATGTCGCCTCGTGGCTACCGCCTGCTCGCCCGGGTGCCGCGGCTGCCCGGAGCGATCGTCGAACGGCTCGTCGACCACTTCGGAGGCCTGCAAAAGCTGCTGGCTGCCAGCATCGACGACCTTCAAGCCGTGGACGGAGTCGGCGAGCTGCGTGCCCGCAGCGTCCGCGAAGGCCTGTCGCGCCTGGCCGAGTCCAGCATCCTCGAGCGCTACGTCTGAGGCGTCCGTCGCGCCCGATCGTCGTCGTCGGCGGCTCGATCAGGTGGCGGCGTTGCTGACAAGACGAAGCCGCTGCGGCCTGGCTCTCCACCGATCACCGCTGCCTGCACGGCATACTCACCGGGCTTGGCTGCGTCGGTCAGACCGCTGCAGCCCCGGTCGCCCAGGCGACCCGACCAGGGCACGCTGAGCATCGTCTGCCACCCCGGTTGCAGCGCGATCGTGCCGTCCGGCAGGCTCCCCGGACACCGAGTGGTGTCCCAGACCGCCGTTGAGCGCTCCGTGATCGACACCTGAACGAGCAACAGCTCGGGCGTGAGCTCGATCCTGCACGGCGTGCTGGCAGTGGTGCGCAGCGTGAGCCCGAGCAACACCGGCTCTCCCGCAACCGCCGCACCGGTGACCGACGGCTGCACCCGCACCGACGCGGGATCACACGTAGCGGAGGCGGCGCCGAACGACGTCGACACCGCCTCCGACTGCCGCCGACCGCGGGCGGCCCGCTTCTCTTTGGCACCCTGGCGGCCTGGCGTGGTTCCCGTACGCGTCTTGCCGGGCTTTGTCTCGGCGTCGGGGCTGGGATCGGGGGTGGGGTCGGCGACGGTGCTGCCGGCACTGGACGCGGCCGGCTCCTCGGCACCGGACCCGAGACTCCACCCGAACCAGCCGAGCAGCAGCACGACGAGCAGCACCAACCCACGACGCACCCAGTAGACCCGGGCGGGCAGCCGGCGGGTCGAGCGGCGCAGCGGAGAGCTCATCGGTTCACGCTAACCGCGTGTCCCCACCCAGCACGCCTGCCACACCGAGGCGTGCCATCCTCGGGCCTGATGACCAAGACCCGGTCCGACGATCCGATCCTCCGCGTCACCGAGTGGTACGCATGCAACGCGCGCGACCTGCCCTGGCGACGACCCGGCACCAGCCCCTGGGGCGTGCTGGTCTCGGAGTTCATGCTGCAGCAGACACCCGTGGGCCGCGTGCTGCCGCTGTGGCAGGAGTGGCTGGGACGTTGGCCAAGCGCATCCGACCTCGCCGCGGAGCCGGCGGGTGAGGCGGTCCGTGCCTGGGGACGGCTGGGCTACCCCCGGCGCGCCCTGCGACTCCACGCCTGCGCCGCCGAGCTGGTCACCCGACATGCCGGCCTGGTGCCGGTCGATGCCGCCCAGCTGCAGTCCCTGCCCGGTGTCGGTGCCTACACCGCCGCCGCCGTGGCCAGCTTCGCGCACGGGCAACGGGTGGCCGTGCTGGACACCAATGTGCGTCGGATGCTTGCCCGCCTGTTCTCCGGCACGGGGCAGCCGACCACAACCAGCCCCGGTCGAGCAGAGCAGGACTGGGCCACCCGGTTGCTGCCCGCCGACCCCGCGAGCTCGGCCCGGTGGTCGGTGGCGGTGATGGAGCTCGGCGCGCTCGTGTGCACCTCCCGGGCGCCCCGGTGCGGAGCCTGCCCGGTCGCCGACCAGTGCGCCTGGCTCGCGCGCGGGCGCCCGTCCGCTGTGTCCCCGCCACGTCGCCAGACGTACGCCGGGACCGACCGTCAGTGCCGGGGGCGGCTGCTGGCAATCTTGCGCAACAGCGAGGGACCGGTGCCGTCCGCTCGGCTCGGCCACGCGTGGCCCGACCCTGACCAGCGAGCACGCGCACTGGACAGTCTCGTCGCCGACGGCTTGGCCGAGGCGCTGGCGCCGGACTCCTTCGCGCTACCCGGCACCGTTGCCCACGCCTATGGCGGCTGACACC
The DNA here is from genome assembly GCA_013698185.1 of Nocardioidaceae bacterium. Classification (GTDB taxonomy): domain Bacteria; phylum Actinomycetota; class Actinomycetes; order Propionibacteriales; family Nocardioidaceae; genus JACCVL01. Next base: position 1,581 of record JACCVL010000289.1, on the reverse strand, counting down.
GCCTACCGCCGACCCCCGCCGCCCGAGTGGTGCGGGTCGCCGGGCGCCATGACCGCTATCTCGTGCTCAGCCGCTGGGCGGTGTCAGCCAGGTCACGTACCACCCGCGGCGTGGGTCTAGCTGGCGTTGGCGCGCCGCGCCCCCGGACCTAGGGATTCTCCAACCTCAGCTGGACGGCCCTCGTCCTCGTCGGCTACGCGGTGTCGATCTGGTTGCTCGCCGAGATCGTCCAGACGCTACCCAACTCGGTGACATACGCCATCTGGTCGGGAGCCCGAACCGCCCTGGTCGCCACCGCCGGGCTGGTCGCCATTGTCGTCGGCGCCGTCCTGCTAAACCTCCAGGCCTGACCCACGTCCCCACAACGCCACGATCCGCGCACCGCGTGCCGACAGGGTATGACATGCGCGGGGCGTGGGCGCCGGGTCACTCCGACGCGCTGGGCGCCTCGACCGGCGGCAGGTCGGGCAGCTCTGCCTTGGCCTGCCCGGTGAAGGTGAACTCGGCGCTGGGACCCTCACCATCGACGTCGACCACGACGATCTGACCAGGCCGCACCTCGCCGAAGAGCAGCTTCTCGGCGAGGACGTCCTCGATCTCGCGCTGCACGGTGCGCCGCAACGGCCTGGCTCCAAGGACCGGGTCGAAGCCACGCTCGGCCAGGACCCGCTTGGCCGCACTGGTCAGCTCCAGCGCCATGTCCTTGTCCTTGAGCCGGGTCTCGACCGAGTTCAGCATCATGTCGACCATCGAGACGATCTGTTCCTGTGACAGGGGCGGGAAGACGATCATCTCGTCGACGCGGTTGAGGAACTCGGGACGGAAGTGCTGCTTCAGCTCCTCCGACACCTTGGCCTTCATCCGCTCGTACGACCCGGCCGCATCGCCAACCTGCGCGAAGCCGAGGTTGATGCCCTTGGCGATGTCACGGGTGCCCAGGTTGGTGGTCATGATGATGACGGTGTTCTTGAAGTCGATGACCCGGCCCTGGGAATCGGTGAGCCGGCCTTCCTCGAGGATCTGCAGAAGCGAGTTGAAGATATCCGGGTGCGCCTTCTCGATCTCGTCGAACAACACCACGGAGAACGGCTTGCGGCGCACCTTCTCGGTGAGCTGGCCACCCTCTTCGTAGCCGACGTATCCCGGCGGCGAACCGAACAGCCGAGAAACGGTGTGCTTCTCGGAGTACTCGCTCATGTCGAGCTGGATCAGGGCGTCCTCCTCGCCGAAGAGGAACTCGGCGAGGGCCTTGGCCAGCTCGGTCTTACCGACACCGGTCGGGCCGGCGAAGATGAACGAGCCGCCGGGGCGCTTCGGGTCCTTGAGCCCCGCCCGCGTGCGTCGGATCGCCTGCGAGAGCGACTGGACGGCCGCGTGCTGGCCGACGATCCGCTTGTGCAGCTCGTCCTCCATGCGCAGCAGCCGCGACGACTCCTCCTCGGTCAGCTTGACGATCGGGATGCCGGTCGAGACGGCGAGGACCTCGGCGATCAGCTCCTCGTCGACCTCGGCGACGACGTCCATGTCGCCCGCCTTCCACTGCTTCTCGCGCTCGGCCTTTGCGGCCAGCAGCTTCTTCTC
>JACCVL010000272.1 GCA_013698185.1 Nocardioidaceae bacterium | reverse complement strand
GCTCGACGTGACAGACAGCGAGCCCACCACCGGCGCCGTCTCGGCTCCACGAGCCGACGGTCGCACGACGACGTAGTCGAGGTCGGCGGCGGCGCCATCGGACAGCCCGAGCACCTCGTCGAGGTCGACGGCGCGGGAGGTGCCGGCGTCGAGCTCCAGCGAGCCGGTGCCGAGCGTGGCACCGTCGGCGTCCGCGCCGCGGAACACCACGGCACGGGACCGCACGGTCTGCGCCTCGGGGTCGACCAGCAGCGCGGACACCGTCAGCGCGGTCGCCGGCGAGACGGCTGCGTCGGCACCGAGGTCGACCGGCACGACAGCAGGGCCGTCGAGAGCCATCGCCCCCGCTGCGGTGGCGACGTCCGAGCCGGTGACCGACCGCACCGATGCGGTGAGCGGAGCGTCGGCGCGCAGCTCGATCGTGCTGCCTGCGGCGAGGTCCGGCGGCAGGTCGACGGCGGCGACGCCCGCGCCGGGCACCTGTACGGACTCGACACCGCTCAGCGTGGTCCGACCGGTCTCGGTCACCAACGTCGGCCGGGCCACGACGGAACGTTCCCGCGGGTTGGCCACCAGCAGCACCGCCTCGCCGCGTGCCCCCGACGCGCCACCGATCCCCGGCACCAGCAGGGTCTGCGCCGGCGTTCTCGCCGCCGGCAGCCATTCGGTGCCCGCCGGCCCGGTCTCGGCGACCGCCGCGGCGACCCGCCCCTGGCTGGTCCTGACCTCGACGGCGACATCGTCGGCACCGGCCACCAGATCGGTCAGCGGCAGCGTCACCGTGCTGCCCGCGTCGACCCTGATGTCCTGGCTGCCCACGGCGTCGAGCAGTCCGTCGGGACCGCGCAGCACGATGTCGACGACAGCCTCGGCCTCGGCCGGTGCGTGCAGGACGATCGCGCCGGAGCGCGTCGAGGTGCTGGCGGCACCGACGAACCACCACCCGCGGGCGGGTTCGGCGCAGTGCTGCACCGCGAGCCCATTGCCGCCGCCGGGCTCGGCGACGTCGGCGCTGAACGCGTCGAGCCCGGCGGCGGCAGGTCCGTCGGCGGTGATGACGACATCGCGGGGTCTGCCGCCGCGCTGCGCAGACAGTGTGCGTGTCGTCCATGCCCCGGGGCTGTTCAGGTCGAGGAGCGGTGCATCGAGCGTGCTGCGGCTGCTGTCACCGGACCCGCCGGGGAGTTCACCGACGTCTGCCAGCCCGACGGCAACCGTGCTCCGGGCGGCGCCGTCGGGCAGCTCGAAGCAGGTCAGAGTCCGTGCCTCGACCGGCACGGGTCGGGCCGGTGGCGTGGTCAGGACGCTGTCGGGGGGACGCGCCGCGGCCAACCCGAGGGCAGCCACGACCGTCAACAGGGGCATGAGCATGAGCAACCGGGACGGCGGGGTGCGCCGGCGAGCCTGGGCGGCGAGGGTGCTCATGGGCGACCTCTCCTGCTCGGTGCGGCCAGCAGCACGACCGCGACCAGGGCCACGAGCTGCCCGGCGACCCACCAGCTGCGGTCGTCGTCGTAGGAGACCGTGAGCCGGCCGTCGGTCTCCGCCGGTACCGGCTGGGGGACGGCGAAGGTCTGCACGGCGCGGTCGCCCGGGGCCGCCTGCAACCGCCGGCCGTCCAGCTCAGCGGTCCAGCCCGGTGCCGGCGCGGCCGCAAGGCTCACCTGGCGCGGCGCCCGAGCCGGGGTCGCCGTCCACGGTGGTCCGCCGTCGGCACGGTCGGTCGACAGCGCAAGCGCCCGGCTGTCGGTCTGCAGCGTCCCAGCGGGCCGGTCGAGCCGCCAGCCCCGATCGCCCTCGGGTGCGCCCGCGGGTGCAATTCCGGGCGCGCTGTCCAGCGCCGCGGCCAGCTTGGGGTCCACCGGGGCGGGGGCGTACAGGTAGCCCACGCCGAGACCGGCGATGGCGTCCAGGTCGTCCTCGGTGGGTGCGGCGAGTAGCCGAGACAGCGGCTCGGTCAGCGCCGGGGGCGCAGCAGCCGCCCACATCGGCTCCTCGCCGATCCGCCAACCGTCCTCACGGACGATCGTCGCCGCCAGCTGGTCGGTGCTGCCGGCGAGGACCGCGACGGAGGGCCGCGGGCCGGCGCGGGCATCCTCAGCCATGTAGGCGGGCAGCGGCACCGCCTCGGCGCGGGTCAGCGGAGTCGCGATGCCCTCAGCGACCGCCCAGCCCAGCGCCACCAGCGGTCCGAGCAGCGCGAGCACGGCCACCCCGGCCACCGTCAGCTGGCGCCAGCCGAAGCTGCGTCCGGCCAGCATCGGCCCCAGGTCGTGCGAGCCGACCGCTACCGCGGTGACCAGTCCCCCCCACCACACCACCAGTGGGAAGCCGACCCAGACCGTCGTCAGACCGGTCGTGGGATCGCCGGCGCCGTCCGCAAGCACCCCCACCGCCGCGGTCAACAGACCGAGGGCACCCGCCGTCCATGCGACCAGGACGGGACCACGTCGACTCGTACGGGCCAGGGCCACCACGGCTGCGAGCAGCACACCGGCGCCCAGCCAGGCTACGGCGCCCCCCGGTCCGCCGGGCATGCCGAGGGCGAGGTCGACGGGACCGGGGTCGAGGGCCCCCACGCCGGCATCGGGCAGACCGGCCTCCCACCAGAACAGCATCGGGTCAGCGATCCGTTCGGCGAGCCACCACGGGCCGAGCAGCCAGGGCACCGCGACCACCACCGCGGACGACACCACGACCTGCGGCAGCGGTGGCGTGGCCACACGACGACCGGGTCGCCGACCGGATGTTACGACGGCGAGCACCACGGCCAGCACCACGACCAGCACTGCCGCCACGACCAGCAACGGCCAGGCGACCGGAGCCACCGCGACGAGCACGGCTGCTGCCAGCCCGGCCCGGCTGCGCCGGATCCAGCGCTCCAGGCGGGCGGGGCCAGTGCCCGATGAGTCCGCTGTCGACAGCGACAGCACGGTGGTGGCCAGCACAGGCAGCACGACGGTGCCGAGCACGGTGCCGAGACGGCCCTGGGCGACCGCGCCGGTGACCAGCGGCAGCGAGCCGTACGCGAGGCTGGCCCAAGCCGCGGCGACCGGGCCGGCACCCGCCCGACGCAGCAGCCGGTGAGCGGTCAGCGCCGCCAGCACGGGTGCACCGAGCACAAGCAGGGATACCGCCGCGCCGGCGTCGCCGAGGGTGGCGAGCCCGGCGCCGGCGAGCAGCAGAACGTACGGCGGGCTCGGCTCCACCGACCCGGTGCCGACCGGGTGCCAGCCCGCGGTGTAGGCCGCCCACCAGTCCAGCGCTCCGCCGGGAGCCGGCAGCAGCGCCCCGCCGTACAGCTCGCCGCCGGTCAGCAGGGTGCGGGCGGCCACCACGGTGAGCAGCGCGAGCACCAACACCGCCGACGCCCACGGACGGGCCCGTTCC
>JACCVL010000255.1 GCA_013698185.1 Nocardioidaceae bacterium | reverse complement strand
CTCACCGGCAGCGACCCGCTCGGGCGCGGTCACGCCGCACGCTCGCGTCGCACCGACGAGCTGGAGAACCGCAACCGGACAGCCGACCGGGTCGTTGACTCCGTCTGTCCCTACTGCGCCGTCGGGTGCGGCCAGAAGGTCTTCGTCAAGGACGAGCAGATCGTTCAGATCGAGGGTGATCCGGCGAGCCCGATCTCGCGCGGCCGGCTGTGCCCCAAGGGCAGCGCCAGCAAGCAGCTGGTCACCTCACCGGGTCGGGTCACCACCGTGCGCTACCGGCGCCCGCACGCCACGCAGTGGGAGGACCTCGACCTCGACACCGCCATGGACATGATCGCCGACCGCGTGCTGGCGGCCCGGCGCAGCCACTGGCAAGACGAGCACCAGGGACGCAAGGTGCGCCGTACCACCGGCATCTCGAGCCTCGGAGGGGCCACCCTCGACAACGAGGAGAACTACCTCATGAAGAAGCTCTACACCGCGATGGGCGCGGTGCAGATCGAGAACCAGGCGCGTATTTGACACTCCTCCACGGTTCCCGGTCTGGGAGCCTCGCTCGGGCGTGGAGGCGCCACCACCTTCCTGCAGGACCTCGCCAACGCGGACTGCGTATGGATCCAGGGCTCGAACATGGCCGAGTGCCACCCGGTCGGGTTCCAGTACGTGATGGAGGCCAAGCAGCGGGGAGCCACGATCATCCACGTGGACCCGCGGTTCACCCGCACGTCGGCGGTGTCGGACCTGCACGTCCCCATCCGCGCGGCGTCCGATGTGGCTTTCCTCGGCGGCCTCATCAACCACGTCCTGACTCAGGGGCTCGACTTCCGCGAGTACGTGCTGGCCTACACCAATGCGGCGGCGATCGTCGGCGAGGACTTCCGCGACACCGAGGACCTCGACGGCCTCTTCTCCGGCTTCAACGCCGACACCGGGACGTACGACCATGCCTCGTGGAAGTACGCCAACGCGCCACAGAGCGCGCGCACCAAGGAGGGCACCGACGAGGACATGGAGTCCAGCCGCGCCGAGGCGGCCGGCTCCGGCGGTCCGCGCGTGCATCGCAAGCCTGACCGCGACGAGACCCTGCAGGACCCGCGCTGTGTCTACCAGCTGCTCAAGAAGCACTTCGCCCGCTACACCCCGGAGATGGTGCACGAGGTGTGCGGCATCGAGCCGGCGGCCTTCCATCAGGTCGCGGACACCTTGGTGCGCAACAGCGGGCGGGAGCGTACGACGGCGCTGTGCTACGCGGTGGGCTGGACGCATCACAGCACCGGCACACAGATCATCAGGGCCGGCGCGATCCTTCAGTTGCTGCTGGGCAATGTCGGCCGCCCCGGTGGCGGCATCCTCGCCCTGCGTGGGCATGCCAGCATCCAGGGCTCGACCGACATCCCGACGCTGTACAACATCCTGCCCGGCTACCTGCCGATGCCGCACGCGTCGCAGCACCAGAGCCTGGACGACTGGGTGAGCACCGACGAGGGCGCCGCCGGCTACTGGGGCAACATCCGCGACTACGGCGTCAGCCTGCTCAAGTCGTGGTGGGGCGATGTGGCGACGCCGGACAACGACTTCTGCTTCGACTACCTGCCGCGGCTCACCGGTGACCACGGGACGTACCGCACGGTGCTGGACCAGGTCGAGGGTAAGATCCCCGGCTACTTCCTGGTGGGTGAGAACCCCGCGGTCGGCTCGTCCAACGGCAAGATGCAGCGCCGCGGCCTGGCCAACCTCGACTGGCTCGTGGTCCGCGACCTGGTGATGATCGAGTCCGCCACGTTCTGGTCCGACGGCCCCGAGATCGCGACGGGGGAGATGCGGACGGAGGACATCGGCACCGAGGTGTTCTTCATGCCGGCAGCCGCGCACACCGAGAAGTCCGGGACGTTCACCAACACCCAGCGGCTGCTGCAGTGGCACCACGAGGCGGTGGCACCACCCGACGACTGCCGCAGCGACCTGTGGTTCTACTACCACCTGGGCAAGCGGATGCGGGCCAAGCTGGCCGACTCCACCGACGAGCGCGACCGCCCGCTGCAGGACCTGACCTGGGACTACCCCGAGCACGGTCCGCTCGCCGAGCCCAGCTCCGAGGCGGTGCTGCGGGAGATCAACGGCACCGGCCCCGACGGGGCCGCGCTCAGCGCGTACACCGAGCTGAAGTCCGACGGCTCCACCCGCTGCGGCTGCTGGATCTACTGCGGGGTGTACGCCGACGAGGTGAACCAGTCCGCCCGCCGCAAGCCGGGCACGGAGCAGAGCTGGGTGGCGCCGGAGTGGGGCTGGGCGTGGCCGGCGAACCGGCGCACGCTGTACAACCGCGCCTCCGCCGACCCCGACGGCAAGCCGTGGAGCGAGCGCAAGGCCTATGTGTGGTGGGACGAGGCCGCGAACGACGGCGCGGGCAGCTGGACCGGGCATGACGTGCCCGACTTCCCGCTGACCAAGGCCCCCTCCTACCGTCCGCCGAAGGGCGCGAGCGGCCCCGAGGGGCTCGCGGGGGACGACCCGTTCATCATGCAGGCGGACGGCAAGGGGTGGCTCTACGCCCCGAGCGGCCTGCTGGACGGACCGATGCCGGCGCACTACGAGCCGCACGAGTCCCCGG
>JACCVL010000112.1 GCA_013698185.1 Nocardioidaceae bacterium | reverse complement strand
CGGCTGCGCCGTCCGGCGGACGCTGGCGGCGGCTGCTCGACACGCTCCTGACGAGGCGGGCCCGCGCCTACGCCACCGGAGCGGCGTCGAAGCTGCGATCTGTGCACCAGCCAGGCTCGCCCGTTCTCGCCCGCGACCGGGCCACGGTGCGGGCGTGGCACCGACGGGGCCTGACGGTGACCTCGACGGTGCACCTGAAGCGTGTCCGGCTGCTCGCCCGCGCGCCGGGTCAGGTGGTGCTGCGCAGCGTCGACGCCCTGGTAGATGTGGTGGCGGTTGACGCCGACGGTGCCCGGCGCCGGCTGCCCGACGACCGGCCGACGGTCCACCGCGTGCTCCTGGTGTCGACCCACCACGGGTGGCGGCTCGGCGCTGTCCGCACACTCAGGGGCTGATGTCTAGCGCTCGAAGCCCGCCCGCAACGCCGCCCGCACGTGGGGATGCTCGAAGGTGAAGCCGGCGTCGAGCAGCGCTTTGGGCACGACCCGCAACGAGCCGAGCAGTTCCTGTGACAGCTCGCCGGCCACCAGCCGGAGCGGCACGCCCGGCACCGGGATGCGGGTCGGGCGGTGCAGCACCTCGCCGAGGGCCTTGGTGAACTCCGCGTTGGTAACCGGCTCGGGGCCCACCAGGTTGACTGGTCCGCTGGCGTCCGGGTCGGTGGCGAGGAAGACCACGGCGCTCACCCAGTCGTCTCGGCTGATGCTCGAGAACCACTGCCGGCCCGAGCCGATCCGTCCGCCTAGACCGAGGCGGAACGGGAGCTTGATCAGGCCCAACGTGCCGCCGTCGGGATGCAGCACCACCCCGCTGCGCAGGAGCACCACCCTGGCCCCCGCGTCGGTTGCGGCCGACGTGGCGCCCTCCCACTGCTCGACCACCTCGGCGAGGAAGCCTTGGCCACGGGCCGTGGACTCGTCGCACACCTGCTCGCCGGCATGGCCGTAGGCGTTCATGCCCGAGCCGTTCAGCAGCGCGGCGTTCCCACCGGTACGGGCGATCGCCTCGGCGACCGTCCGGGTGGTCGTGACCCGGCTGTCGAGCAGCGTGCGCTTGTAGGACTCGCTCCACGGCCAGCGGGCGATGGGGGCACCGGCGAGGTTCACCACCACGTCAGCCGAAGCGATGACCTCGTCGTCGATGCGCCCCGTGGATGGGTCCCACGACGACTCCGAGGGCGCGGTGGCCTCACCGCGGATGAGACGCTGCACGTGGTGGCCTTCCTGGGCCAGCCGGTCGCGCAGAGCCGTGCCGAGGAAGCCGGACGAGCCGGCGATGACAAAGCGCATCAGCGTGCTCCGTTCAGAGCCCGAGCTCGGCCTCGAAGTTGGCGCCCTCGAGGCGTTGCTTGACCGTCGTCAGGAATCTCGCAGCGTCAGCGCCGTCGACCAGGCGGTGGTCGTAGGTCAACGCGAGATAGACCATCTGGCGGATCGCGATGGTTTCGCCCAGGTTGGGGTCATCAATGACCACAGCCCGCTTGACGACCGAGCCGGTGCCGAGGATGGCGACCTGCGGCTGGTTGATGATCGGGGTGTCGAACAGCGCCCCGCGGCTGCCGGTGTTGGTCAGCGTAAAGGTGCCGCCTGACAGTTCGTCCGGACCGATCTTGTTGTTGCGTGTGCGTTCGGCGAGGTCGGCGATCTTGCGGGCCAGACCCGCGATCGACAGGTCGCCGGCCTCCTTGATGACTGGCACGAGCAGACCGCGCTCGGTGTCCACGGCGACGCCGAGGTGCTCGTTGCCGTGATAGGTCACCTCGCCCTTGTCGGTGTCGATCGCCGCGTTGAGTTGCGGGTAGGTCTTGAGCGCGTCGATCGCCACCTTGGCGAAGAACGGCAGATAGCTGAGCTTCACGCCCTCCCGGGCGGCGAACTGGTCTTTGGTCCGCCCCCGCAGCCGCGCGATCGAGGTGAGGTCGACCTCCACCACGGTGGTGAGCTGAGCCGAGGTCTGCAACGACTCGACCATGCGGGTCGCGATGACCTTGCGCAGACGGCTCAGCTTCTCGGTCGTGCCACGCAGCGGGCTGACCTCGGTCGGCGGAGCGCTCGGCGCAGCCGCCGGCGACTGACCGGCCGTCTCGGCCGGTGCTGCGCCTGGCTGGCTGGCCTGCTCGGCGGCAGCGATCACATCCTGCTTGCGGATGCGGCCACCGACGCCGGTGCCCGTCACCGCGGCGAGGTCGACGCCGTGCTGGGTGGCCAGCTTGCGCACGAGCGGGGTGACGTACGACCCGCCGCCCTCGGCGCCCCCGGTCGCAGGGGCCGCCGTTGCCTGGCTCGGCGCCTGCTTGGGCTGCTCCTCGCGGGCGCCCTCGCGCGGGGTTTCGACGTCCGCGGTGTCGGGCTTCGTCTCGGCCTCCGGTTCGGCCTCGGGCTGATTGGTCTCCTCCGAGTCACCCTCGTCGGCCTCGTCAGCCTCGTCGGCCTGGTCGGCCTGGTCGGCCTGGTCGGCCTGGTCGGCC